>NZ_JBIASO010000014.1:67380-221429 GCF_042890865.1 Streptomyces sp. NPDC002018 | reverse complement strand
AGACGGCTACGCTCTGGATTCCGGCGTCCCGGCAGGCACGGGCGACGCGGACAGCGATTTCGCCACGGTTGGCGATGAGCACCTTGCGCACGATGAGGCCTTTCGTGTCGGTCCCCTGGTGTCGAGGAGGCCCTCCGGCGTGACGATTGTGCCGTCACCGGTACGACGGTCCGTCAGCTCGGGCGGAGGACCAGCAGAGTCATCTTCCCGGCGCTGGGCTCGCTGACGCTCTGGAAGCCGGACTCGGCCGCGAGGCGGTTCCACTCGCTGCCTTCCCTTTCGCGTCCTCCGCCGAGCACCGACATCATCTCGATGTCGGACAGCTTCCCGAAATCAGGCGTCCCGGGTCCGGCGAGGACATGGTTGACGATCATCAGGCGGGCTTCGAGATCGGACCCGATGGCTTCCCGTACCTTCGTGAGGAGCCGGACGACGTCCGCGTCGCCCCAGTTCTGCAACGAGCGCTTGATGATGTACGCGTCGAACCCTTCCGGCACCTTCTCGAAGAAGTCGGTCTCCACGGCGGTGGCGCGGTCGGACACGCCTCGCCGCTGGAACTCCTCCGCCGATCCCGCCAGGGCCAGAGGGTGATCACACACCGCTCCGAAGCACTCCGGATACCGACGCAGGATCTCGGCGAGGAAACTTCCGCGTCCGCCACCGACGTCGGCGATCCTGCGGAACTTCGAGAAATCCACGTCGTGGAACAGCTCGAAGGTTTCCGGACTGTCGTTCTGCATCATGGCCCGGTCGAACAGATCCGAGCTCTCGTGATGGTCGCGCAGATAATCGTAGAACGGCTCTCCGAAGGTGCTCTGAAAAGCCGACTCGCCGGTCAGTACCGTATGCCGGACATTCTCGTAAGGACGCCACATCATCGGATCGGTCGAGAAGAGAAAGACGTCCCGCAGGCTGTCGCCGCTGTCCGCGCGAAGCCCGTCGGCCGCGGGGGTCAGGGAGAAACGGCCGTCGGCGTCTTCGCGCAGCACTCCCGCCGTCGCCGCGGCGCGCAGCACGCGGTACAGACGTGACGGATCGGCGTCGACCGACGCGGCGAGTTCTTCGGCCGTCCGCGCGCCCTCGGCCAACAGGTCGGGAATCCGGAGCTGCACGAGCGCGCGTACCGACCCCATGGCCCATTTCACGGCCGCCAGATGGAGCACCAGCTCGCGTGTCCCCTGCCATGCCGAGCGGGGGAGCAAGAAATCCTCTGTACTGCTCATTGCGTTTACCTCACTTCGCCTTTGGCCCACCGGGACAACCGACTTCGCAACCGCCGCCGTCAGACGGAGACCACATGACCGCCGTCGACGCGGATCACTGTTCCGCTGATGTAGTCCGCGAGCGGACTGGCGAGATAGGCCACCGCGCCGGCGACTTCCTCGGGGGTGCCGTACCGGCCGATGTCATTGGGGATCCACTCGGCCGCCGCCTTCGCCTCGATCTCCGGCAGTTCGTTTCCCCAGCCGCGTGCGGGCGCCACTTCGAGCAGCCAGTCCCGGACGTACTCCACCATGATCGCCCCGGGGGAGACCACGTTCGAGGTCACGCCGGTCCCCTTGAGATCGCGCGCGAGCGAGACAGCGAGGTTGTGCCGTGCCGCGAGGGCGGCGCAGTACTGGGGCTGCATGGACATGGGCTGGATCGACAGACCGCCCCCTATCTGGATGACGCGCCCCCAGCCCCGCTCACGCATTCCGGGCACGAACGCGCGGATCATCCGTACGGCGGAGATCACATTGATCTCGTACGCCTTCGCCCACAGGTCGGGGGTCGCCTGGTCCCAGGGCACCAGATCGGTGGCGCCGGCGTTGTTGACCAGAATGTCGACCTCGCCGCCCGCCGCGACCGCCTGGGCCACGGCGTCGGCACCCGCGTCGGTCGAGAGGTCTCCGAGCGCGACATCGACCCGCCGGCCGTGAGCGCGCACCTTCTCCGCCATCGCCTCGGTCCGCTCGCGGTCCCGGCCGTGGATGACGACATCCGCGCCCTCGGCCGCCAGCATGTCCGCGACGGCCGCCCCGATCCCGGAACTCGAACCGGTCACCAGAACGCGTCTTCCCGTCATCCTCAAATCCACAGGGCACCTCGGTACAGTCGGGACGGCCGGTGTTCCGCTTCTCTGATCGCGCTCATCGGGACCCGCTCATCGCAGCGCCTCGATGACCTTGGAAAACGCCATCATCTCCGGCTCCAGAACACTGAAATACGTGATACCGAACCGCTTGCGCCGGGCCCGGAGCTGTTCCGCGCACTCCTCGGGCGTGCCCCTCAGCAGTGACGGCAGCTCGGACAGCTCCTCGGGTTCGAGGTCGAGGGTGTTCTGCCATACGTCGGAGACCGCCGCGTCATCGGTGCCGGGAAGCAGCACCCGATGGATGGGGATGTTCAGCTCGACTTCGTGGATACGTTCACCGAGCAGGTCATGGACGAACCGGACCCGGTCCGTGATCTCCGCGAGATTGCCCAGCCGGAGGCCTTCGCCGTCACGCACCCGTGCCGTGCCGGTGAAGGCGATGATGTCCGCGTCACGGGCCGCCAGCCGGAGAACGCGGTCGCCCCGGCCGGCGATCATGATCCTCGGTGGGGAGGGCTGCCCGGCCTCGGAGGGGTGCGCGGCGTCCGCGTACCCGCTCTTCAGTCTCCCGACCGTCTCTTCGAGGTGCGCGACCCGTTCGGCCGCGCCCACCCACGGCAGACCGGCCGCGTCGAATTGTTTCCGGTCGTACCCGGCGCCGAGGCCGACCTCCACACGCCCTCCGGAGTACCGGTGAATGGTCTCGATGTCCCGGGCGAGGACGGCCGGCTGATAGAAGGTCGTATTGAGGACCAGTGTTCCGATACGCACGCGCTCGGTCGCCTCCGCGGCGAGAACGAGGGTCGGCAGCGGCGCGGGCATGCCGAGATGGTCGGAGACGGAGACGATGTCGAAGCCGAGTTCCTCCGCCAGCCGGACCTTCTCCACCCATTCCTTCCGGCTGACAGGTGTGAATAAGCAGACACCGAACCGAAAAGGCCGGTCGTGGACGTCAGTCACAGGTACTCCACCTCGCATAGTCATCGGATCGCCGAGCCGAAGAGCGTTCACCGACATGCACGGCTACTGGCCGTACCCCTTGTCGTTGGGGATGACCCAGAAGGGATCCAGTGTGATCCTGGAGAACAGCCAGCGGCGGTCCACGCGGACGTACGCGTCGGAGAACTTGCCGGCCACCATGAAGCTCTGCTGTTCGAAGACGACCCTCTCCTCGAAGTAGCAGACCCCGGTCGCCCGATTCCCCAGAATCTCGACCTCATGCCCGTGCACGAATTGCTTGACCAGCACGCCCGGGGTCTTGGCGTCGCTCTCGATACGCGCGGGAAGACCGGCGAAATACTCGCTGATGGCCGTCCTGCCGTCGGCCTGGCCGAGATCACCGTAGTCGAGGTAGGCGTCGGCACTGAACAGCTCGCCGACCCGATCCCACTCGTTGTCATTGATCAGGCGGGGCAGGCTGCTGCGCAAGGCATTCACTTCGCGGACGCTCTCAAGTACATTGACGCGTTCGGCGAGCTCTTTGAGCTGTGCGGTCACATCTGATTCTTCATGCATGACATGCCATGCCCTTCTCCTGTTTGCATCGTAGTAAAAACGCCGAGCACCACGATCGAATGAGAAGCCCTGGGGGCGGAGGGTCCGCCTGTCCGCCGGCAGGACGATGCTGACAGTCCCGTTTGCAGGCGACAAGAGGTGATCGCAGAACCTACGGGTGACCCGTAAGGAGGCCGGTGGTGTGGCCGAGAAGGCTCGTGGTGATACGTGAACCGAGCCTTCTCGGCCGGTCCGGGCCGTCGTGAACCCGCCACCGACGGACCCCTGGTGAAGCGCTCCGCGGCCCCGCGCACAAGCGGGCCCGGCATCGCGCGAGGAAGCGTGGGCCGCAGGCGACCGACGCGGTCCGCGGGCGGTTGACCACGGCCTTTCCTGAGGTCGGGCGTCCGTTGTGGGTGAGCGGGCAGGGCAGGGCCGGCGCCGGTCTTCGCGGTGCGGGCGGGGACGGGACCGAATCGGCCACTCTGGCGCTTGCCGCCGGGTGGGGGTTGGTATATGCCAGGCCCTGATTTACAGTTGCCCCACAACTTTGCAGTTCCGTGTTCTTCGTAGAGGTGGTCCACGGACCCCGAGGATCGGCAACGCAAGACTCCCGTGCACGGGCGGTGCCGTCCCGTCCCTCCGTCCGGACGACCCTCATGAAGGGCTTCCCCCGCCGGCCGCACCGGACAGCGCTGTCCGGCCGCTGCCGAACGGAATACACGTCCAACGGCCGTGCCCGGCGCGCCCCGTGATATGCCCGACCGGCCAGGATTTCCGCTGCCCCGTCCAGACCGCCGGACCGATGCCGTCCACGTCGTTCCCGTCCGGCCCCCTCCCCGTCCGTCCGCGACGATGCGCGTCGGGCAGTCGGCGCTCCGGTTCTTCGGACGCGCGACAGAAAGACGCTTCTCCATCCCCCCACAGCCGGCGACAGCGGCCCCTTGCGCCGGTCGCCACTGTTGAGTGATTGACCACGTCAAGGAGAATTCCTTGCTTCCGCCCGACGAGAGATCTTTTGTGGCGTTGCGCCATGTGAAGCCGACCTCAAGCCATGAATCCGCGGAGGCGCGTGCCACCAAGGCACCTCGGAGTCGCCAGCAGGCCCGGCCCCCGGAAAACCACGGGCCGCTCCCGGGAGGACGCGTGATCAGCGAAGCACCGACGTTGCTCTCCGAACGGGCGAACCCCGTGGAGTCGCGCGCCCGAGGTACCGCGGGCCGCGATCCACGGGGCGGGAGGGACTGCGTACCCGCGGGGCCGGGCTCCCCGGGACGGGACACCACCACCTATATACCGGCTGCCTCCCTGCTGGACCACGCCGAGCGATTACCCTCCATCGGGCAGCGCGCGGTCCTGCGCAACATCGAACTGGCCAACCTCGGGGCGAACCGCGCGATGGTCGCCACGGAGACGGACTGGGTCCTCGGCACGGACGCGCTGCGCACCGAGGCGCATTCCATGTGGCTGGCGATCCTGACACTGCTCTACACCGGCGACCTCGCGTCCGCGAACGCGCAGTGCGAGCGGCTGGCCAGTGACCCCGTCTGGGCCAGTTCGGAGTGTCATCAGGATCTGCTGACGCTGCTGCGCGCGCGCAGTCTTCTGCTGTCCGGTGAGGCGCGCCAGGCGGCGGGCCTGCTCGGAGCGCTGCTCACCCGCGGAGCGTCGGGGTCGGTGACCTGCCTCGCCGTCGCCTGGCTGGTCGAGGCGCTCGTCCAGCTCGGCGAACTCGACCGAGCCCACAAGGTACTGCTCGACCACGGACTGGCCGACCGTCTCGACGTCGGTCTGCCGGACCGGATGCACATCCTGGCCGCGCGCGGCGCTCTGCACACGGCGATGGGCCAGTTCCAGCAGGCGGTCGACGACTACATCGACTGCGGCCGGATTCTGAACGCCCTCAATGTCGCCAACCCCGCGGTGATTCCCTGGCGTTCGAAGGCCACGTTCGCGGCGCTGGCCGCCCGCCGGTACGATCTGGCGCTCGCGCTGTCCGAGGACGAGCTGATCGCGGCGAGGAAGTGGGGATCGCCGCGCAGCATCGGAACGGCACTGCACGCCGTGGCGGTGTCGCGCCGGGACGAGACCTCCGTGCCCCTGCTCGA
Organism: Streptomyces sp. NPDC002018; assembly: GCF_042890865.1. NCBI lineage: Bacteria > Bacillati > Actinomycetota > Actinomycetes > Kitasatosporales > Streptomycetaceae > Streptomyces > Streptomyces sp. NPDC002018. The sequence goes on along the minus strand of NZ_JBIASO010000014.1, from coordinate 215,750 downwards.
CGAGGCCGTCAGACTGCTCGAAGTGGGCCGTGCGCGTGCCGAGTTGATCCAGGCCCTCTACGACCTCGGCATGCTGCTTCTCCGGCAGAAGGACGTGCCGGGGGGACGGGGCCGGCTGGAGGCCGCCGACGCGGTGGCGCGTGAGTGCCGCAATGTCTTCTGGTCGGAGCGGGTCAGGGCCGCGCTGGAACTCCAGAGCGGCTCCGACGCCGCCTGTCTGCTCACCCGGCAACAGGACAAGATCGCCCAGCTCGCCCGTGCCGGATACAGCAACCGGCAGATCGCGGAGACCCTCTTCCTGACGGTCCGTACGGTCGAGTTCCATCTCTCCGGCGTCTACCGGAAACTCGGGATCTCCGGCCGGCGGCAGCTTGTCACGGCGATGAACACCAACGTTTCCTAGATCCAAACGAGAGGCCCTGGCGGTTTCGAAACCGCCGCGAGCGCCGCCCGCCTCACCGAGGCAGGCGGCGCTTTTCGCTGTCGCGTTGCCGGAACCGACGGGGCGCGGAATACGGGGACCGGCCGCCCGTTGCGGGAAACCTGCGGTTCCACCGTAGATTCTGGAATCCTGCGGGTGCACCGTAGATTGTCGGGTCTCCCCTTGTAGCCAACTGACCGAAGATGTCAGAGTAAGGCTGTCAGGTGATCGGCTGTGAACCCCCGGCGATCGCGAACTCATCAGTCCGATTCAGAATTCTCCGCGCCGCGTCGACAACTCCCCGGAGCAGATCGGGGATTCGACCGGCAGGGACGCACCTCGGTTCGACGACAGGAATGCCCTGGTCGCAGGTGATCGTCCGCAGATCCGCATGCGCAACGCACCCGTACCGGGGAGGTACTTTCCATGCTCCAGCAGAACACCACGAAGCGCATCGGTTACTGGCTTCTGTATCTGCATCAATTGTTCGACGAATCGACCGCCCGCGCGCTGTCCGGCGAGAATCTGAACCGGCGGCAGTGGCAGGTGCTGCACGCCATCAGTATCAAGGTGGACACCGTCGCCGGCATCGACAACGCGTTCGCTCCATTTCTGGCCGCCGACGGGGCCGACTCGTACCGGTCGGTCGTCGACGGGTTCGAGGAACGCGGCTGGGTCACGGAGAACGACGGCTCCCTCACGCTCACCGAATCCGGCGCGGCGGCGCACGAGCGGGCCGAATCACTGGTCAACGCCCACGCGGCCGGACAGCTCGCCGGTATCTCCGAGAGCGAGTTCCTCGCCGCCAACGATGTGCTGGCGCGGATCGCCGCCAACGCGGAAAAGCAATAGGGGATCACCGTGATGAGCGGCCTCCTCCCGGACACCGGGAAGCCGCCGAGCCCAATCCGGAGCCGGACCACTGCCCGAACCTGTGGGTTCCGCCGAAGCTGACGCTGTCACTCCTGGAGAATCATATGGACGCTTCAGTCATTGTCGTCGGTGCTGGGCCCGCCGGGCTCATGCTGGCCGGAGAACTGCGCCTGGCGGGCGTCGATGTCATCGTGCTGGAACGGCTGCCCGCACGTACCGGGGAGTCACGCGGCATCGGGTTCACCATCCGCACCATGGAGGTGTTCGACCAGCGGGGTCTGCTGCCCCGCTTCGGCGAGATCCAGACCAGTGAGGCGGGGCACTTCGGCGGTCTGCCGCTCGACCTGGGCGTACTGGGCGCCGCCCACGCGTCCGCACGGGCCGTTCCGCAGTCGGTGACCGAGTCCGTGCTGGAGAGCTGGGCCCGGGATCTGGGCGCCGACATCCGGCGCGGACAGGAGTTCACCGGGGTCGCGGAGGACACCGACGGGGTGACGGTCACCGTCCGGGGCGGCGACCGGGCGCTGCGGGCCCGGTATCTCGTCGGCTGCGACGGCGGGCGCAGCACCGTCCGCAAGGCGGCGGGCTTCGACTTTCCCGGCACAGCCGCCACCACGGAACTCTTCCTCGCCGATGTACGGGGAGTCGAACTCGAACCCCGTATGGCCGGTCAGCAGCCCGCCGGCGGCATGGTGATGGTGGCGCGGCTGCCCGGCGGGATCCACCGGATCATCGTCGGGGAACGCGGAACGCCGCCGCGCAAGCGCACCGGAGCGCCCGACTTCACCGAGGTCTCCGACGTCTGGAAGCGCCTCACCGGCACCGACATCTCCATGGCGGAGCCCCTATGGGTCAGCGCGTTCAGCGACGCCGCCCGTCAGGTCACCGAGTACCGGCGCGGCCGGGTGCTGCTGGCCGGGGACGCCGCGCATGTCCATCTCCCCGCCGGCGGGCAGGGGATGAACACCAGCATCCAGGACTCCGTGAACCTGGGCTGGAAGCTCGCCGCCGTGGTACGCGGCACGCACTCCGAGGCACTGCTCGACAGCTACCACGACGAACGGTACGAGGTCGGCCGCAGGCTGCTGCTGAACACCCGGGCGCAGAGCACGCTCATTCTCGGCGGTGACGAGGTGGGCCCGCTCCGGGAGGTCCTCGGCGAGCTGCTGGACCGGTCCGACGTCCAGCGCCATCTGGCCGCCAAGGTCAGCGGCCTGGACATCACGTACGACGTCGGCGGCGGCGGAAACCCGCTGCTCGGAGCGCGGATGCCGCAGCTCGGACTGGTCCGCGGCACCAGGCACACCACCACCTGGGACCTGCTGCGCCCGGCCCGCGGAGTGCTCCTCGATCTGGAGGACAACGCCGCTCTGCGACGGCGCGCGCAGAGGTGGACCGACCGGGTCGACATCGTGACGGCGACGGTCCGCGACACGCTGGCCGGCGGTCCGCCGGCGGGGACCTCGGCGGCGCTGCTGCGCCCCGACGGACATGTCGCCTGGACCGCCCCCGGCAGCCACGCCGACCTACCGATGGCCCTGGACCGCTGGTTCGGGCCGGGCCGATGACGAGGAGAGGGAACGCATGCACAGCACATTGATCGTGGCCAGGATGGCCCTCGGATCGGCCGAGGACGTCGCGGAGATCTTCGGCGCCTTCGACGGGACCGAGATGCCGGCGCGCATGGGAACGCGGCGCCGCCAGCTCTTCGAGTACCGGGGCCTCTACTTCCATCTCCAGGACTTCGACGAGGACAACGGCGCCGGCCGTATCGAGGAGGCGAAGGCCGATCCCCGGTTCATCCGGATCAGTGAGGACCTCAAGCCCCATATCGACGCCTACGACCCCGCGACCTGGCGCTCGCCCGCGGACGCCATGGCCCGTCGCTTCTACAGCTGGACGGCGTCATGAGCGCCGCGCGGGAGCGCCGTGTGGTGATCACCGGCGTCGGGGTGACCGCGCCGGGCGGCTCGGGCGTCAAGGGCTTCTGGCAGTTGCTCACCGACGGACGGACCGCCACCCGCCGTATCTCCCTCTTCGACCCGTCGCCGTTCCGCTCACAGGTCGCCGCGGAGGTCGACTTCGACGCCGAGCTGTCCGGGCTGACCCCGCAGGAGATCCGGCGGATGGACCGGGCCGCGCAGTTCGCGGTGGTCACCGCCCGCGAGGCGGTCGCCGACAGCGGGCTGGACTTCGACGCGCTGACCCCCCAGCGCACCGGGGTCACGATCGGCAGCGCGGTGGGGGCGACGACCGGCCTGGACCAGGAGTACCGCGTCGTCAGCGACAACGGCCGGCTGGAACTGGTGGACCACGACTACGCCGTACCGCATCTCTACAACTACCTGGTGCCCAGCTCGTTCGCGACCGAGGTCGCGTGGGCCATGGGCGCCGAGGGGCCGAGCACCGTGATCTCGACCGGCTGCACCTCCGGTCTGGACGCGATCGGCTACGCGGCGGACGTGATCAGGGAAGGCTCCGCCGATGTGATGATCGCGGGCGCGGCCGACGCGCCCATCTCCCCGATCACCGTGGCGTGCTTCGACGCGATCAAGGCCACGACTCCCCGCAACGACGATCCGGAGCACGCCTCGCGGCCGTTCGACGCGAGCCGCAACGGGTTCGTGCTGGGCGAGGGCGCGGCCGTGTTCGTACTGGAGGAGCTGGAGAGCGCCCGCGCCCGCGGTGCCAGGATCTACGCCGAGGTGGCCGGCTTCGCGACCCGCTCGAACGCGTTCCACATGACGGGTCTGCGTCCCGACGGCAAGGAGATGGCCGAGGCCATCCGGGTGGCGCTCGACGAGGCCCGGCTCAACCCGGAGGACATCGACTACATCAACGCGCACGGCTCCGGCACCAAGCAGAACGACCGCCACGAGACCGCCGCGTTCAAACGCAGCCTCGGCGAGCACGCCTACCGGACACCGGTCAGCTCCATCAAGTCGATGGTCGGGCACTCCCTCGGTGCCATCGGATCGATCGAGATCGCCGCCTCGGTGCTGTCCATGACGAACGACGTGGTGCCCCCGACGGCGAATCTGCACCAGCCGGACCCCGAGTGCGATCTGGACTACGTACCGCTGACCGCCCGCGCCTGGAAGACCGACGCGGTGCTGTCCGTGGGCAGCGGATTCGGCGGATTCCAGAGCGCGGTCGTGCTGGCGAGCCCCGAGCGGAGCACACGATGACCACGAGGACCTGGGTCACCGGACTGGGGGTGGCCGCGCCGACGGGGCTGGGCCTGGAGGAGTACTGGTCGGCGACGCTGGCCGGCCGCAGCGCGATCGGCCGTGTCACCCGGTTCGACCCCTCGTCCTACCCGGCGCGACTGGCGGGCGAGATCACCGGGTTCGCCGCCGAGGAGCACCTGCCCGGCCGGCTGCTTCCGCAGACCGACCGGATGACGCGGCTCGCCCTGGTCAGCGCCGACTGGGCGTTCTCGGACGCGGGTGTCGTCCCGGAGGAGCTGCCCGACTACGACGTCGGCGTCATCACGGCCAGCCACTCCGGTGGCTTCGAGTTCGGCCAGAACGAACTCAGGGCGCTGTGGAGCAAGGGCGGCCGGTATGTCAGCGCGTACCAGTCCTTCGCCTGGTTCTACGCGGTCAACAGCGGTCAGATCTCCATCCGCAGCGGGCTGCGCGGGCCGAGCAGTGTCGTGGTCAGCGACCAGGCGGGCGGACTCGACGCGGTCGCGCAGGCCCGCAGGCAGATCCGCAAGGGCACGGGCATGGTGATCTCCGGCGCGGTCGACGCGTCGATCTGCCCGTGGGGGTGGGTCGCCCAGCTCACCAGCGGCCGGCTGAGCGTCAGCGACGACCCGGAACGGGCGTATCTGCCCTTCGACGACCGGGCCGGGGGCCATGTCCCCGGCGAGGGCGGGGCGTTGCTCGTCCTGGAGAACGCCGAACGCGCACGGGAGCGCGGCGCCCCGCAGGTCTACGGCGAGATCGCGGGCCACGCGTCCACCGTGGATCCCCGGCCCGGCAGCGACCGGACCCCGACACTGCAGAACGCGATCGAACTCGCCCTGGAGGACGCGGGTCTGGCCCCCGCCGACATCGGGGTGGTGTTCGCGGACGCCGCCGCGGTCCCGGAGCTCGACCGGATCGAGGCGGAGGCGATCACCAAGGTCTTCGGACCCCACGGGGTGCCGGTGACCGCGCCGAAGACCACGACCGGCCGGCTCTACTCCGGCGCCGCGCCGCTCGATCTCGCCGCCGCGTTCCTGTCGATGCGCGACGGCGTCATCCCGCCGACGGTGGGCTCCACGCTGTCGAGCAGGTACGAGATCGACCTGGTGACCGGCGCACCGCGTCCGGCGGCGCCGCGTACCGCCCTTGTACTGGCGCGCGGCCAGGGCGGCTTCAACTCCGCCATGGTCCTGCGGGCCGTGGACCGCTCTCATCTCTGACGAAGGGCCGGACATGTCCGACACGGAATTCACGCTCGGTGACCTGCTGCCCATCCTCCTGGAGGGCGCGGGCGCGGACGAGCAGGTCGACCTCGGCGGAGACATCGCCGACACCCCGTTCACCGATCTCGGTTACGAGTCGCTCGCGATGCTGGAGACCGCCGGGCGGATCGAGCGGGAGTACGGCATCAGCCTGGACGAGACGGCGCTGGCGGAGGCGCTCACCCCCCGCGCGCTGATCGATCTCGTCAACGCCCATCTGCCCGCCGCGCGGGCCGTCTGACCGGAGGACGCATCATGACCGAGAACGTGCCCAGGACCGCCCTGATCACTGGTGCGACCAGTGGAATCGGTCTCGCCGCCGCCCGTCTCCTCGCCGAGCAGGGACACCGGGTGTTCCTCTGCGCCCGTGACGAGACGGCCGTCGCGGAGACGGTCAAGAGCCTCCAGGGCGAGGGGCTGGAGGTGGACGGCACCACCGCCGACGTACGGTCCAAGGAGGATGTCGCGGAGCTGGTGCGGGCCGCGGTCGCCCGGTACGGGACGATCGACGTGCTGGTCAACAACGCGGGCCGCAGCGGGGGCGGGGTGACCGCGGACCTCGCCGACGAGCTGTGGTCGGACGTCATCGCGACCAATCTCACCAGCGTGTTCCTGGTGACCCGCGAGGTGCTCAACGCCGGCGGGATGCGGGCGAAGGACCGCGGCCGGATCATCAACATCGCCTCCACGGCGGGCAAGCAGGGCGTGGTGCTGGGCGCACCGTACTCGGCGTCCAAGCACGGCGTCGTCGGCTTCACCAAGGCCCTGGGCAACGAACTCGCCCCGACCGGGGTCACGGTCAACGCCGTGTGCCCCGGCTATGTGGAGACGCCGATGGCCCAGCGGGTCCGGCAGGGCTACGCGGCGGCGTACGACACCACCGAGGACGCGATCCTCCAGAAGTTCCAGGCCAAGATCCCCCTCGGCCGCTACTCGACGCCCGAGGAGGTCGCCGGCCTGGTCGGCTATCTGGCCTCCGACCTCGCCGGCTCGATCACCGCGCAGGCGCTGAACGTCTGCGGAGGGCTGGGCAACTTCTGACCCCGGAGCCCCCGGGCCCGGCATGTGCGATTCCCGATGACGCGACGGTGTAAGGAGAAACGCGTGTCCGAGCAAGCCGGCCGCAAGGTCGAACACGAGATCACGGTCCAGGCGGGCGCCGGCGAGGTCTACCGCCTGCTCGCCGAGGTCGAGAACTGGCCGAGGCTGTTCCCGCCGTCGGTGTACGTCGAGTACCTGGAGCGCGAGGGGAACCAGGAGCGGATACAGATCTGGGCCACCGCCAACGGCGAGGCGAAGAACTGGACGTCGCGGCGGGAACTCGACCCGGAGAAGCTGCACATCGTCTTCCGGCAGGAGGTCTCCGCGCCCCCGGTGGCGGAGATGAGCGGCACCTGGATCATGGAGCCGCGGGGTGAGCGGGAGACCCGGCTGCGCCTGCTGCACGAGTACCGGGCCATCGACGACGATCCGGAAGGGCTGGCCTGGATCGACCGGGCCGTCGACCAGAACAGCCGCTCCGAACTCCCCTCGCTCAAGGCCGGACTGGAGGAGGCGACGCGGACCGCGGAGCTGACGCTCTCGTTCGTGGACTCCGTCCAGGTCGACGGCTCCGCCAAGGACCTCTACAGCTTCGTCAACGACGCGGACCTGTGGACCGAGCGGCTCCCGCACGTGGCCAAGGTGAATCTGACCGAGGACACCCCGGGTCTCCAGGTGCTGCGGATGGAGACCCTCACCCGGGACGGCGCCGCGCACACCACGGAATCGGTCCGGGTGTGCCTCCCGCACCGCAGGATCGCCTACAAGCAGACCACCCTGCCCGCGCTGATGACCCTGCACACCGGGTACTGGCAGTTCGACGAGGGAACCGACGGGGTCACCACCGCCAGCTCCCAGCACACCGTGGTGATCAACGCCGACAACATCACCAGGATCCTCGGTCCCGACGCGGGCGTCGCACAAGCCAAGGAGTTCATCCGTGAGGCGCTCGGCGGCAACAGCCGGGCGACACTCGGCCACGCCAAGGAATACGCGGAAGCGCGGCGCTGACCGATGCCCGCCCAGACGCCCCCCGCCCCCGTGGGCACCGATGTGGTGGTTGTCGGCGCGGGCCCGGTCGGGCTGCTGCTCGCCGGCGATCTGTCCGCCCGGGGCGTACGGACCGTCGTGGTGGAGCGGCTGACCGGGCCGATGACCGAGTCGCGGGCGTCCACCCTGCACGCCCGCACGATGGAGGTGTTCGCCGAGCGCGGCATCCTCGACCGCCTCGGGGAGCTTCCGGACGGCGGGCCCGGACACTTCGGCGGCATCCGGCTCGATGTGGCCGAGGCCGACCCGGAACACCCGTACGCCGGGCAGTGGAAGTGCCCGCAGACCCGGATCGAGGCGGTGCTCCAGGAACGGGCGCTCGAAGCGGGAGCGCGGATACGGCGCGGGCTGCGGCTGGTCGGCCTGGCCGACCGGGGCGACCATGTGCGGATCGACGCCGTCACGGCCGACGGCGCGGAGGAACGGCTGACCGGCTCCTTCGTGGTCGGCTGCGACGGCTGGCAGTCCACCGTACGGCGGCTCGCGGGGTTCGACTTCGTCGGCCGGGACGCGACCCGGGAGATGCTGCGGGCCGATGTCGCGGGGATCGACATCCCGGACCGGCGGTTCGAACGGCTGCGGAACGGACTCGCCACCGCACACCGCTGGCCGGACGGCAGCACCCGGGTCATGGTGCATGTGTTCGGGGCCGAGCCCCGCACCCGTGCCGGCGAACCGGACTTCGAGGAGATCGCCGGCGCGTGGGCGGAGGTGACGGGCGAGCGGATCGGCCACGGAGAACCGCTGTGGCTCAACGCCTTCGACAACACCCGGCGCCAGGCGGCCCGGTACCGCCGCGGCCGGGTACTGCTCGCGGGCGACGCCGCCCACACCCAGATGCCGGTCGGCGGACAGGCGCTGAACCTCGGTCTCCAGGACGCGGCCGAACTCGGTGAGCGGCTCGTCGGGCGGCTCACCGGCCAAAGCGGCGACGAACTGCTCGACGCCTACCACGACACGCGCCATCCCGTCGGCGCGCGCACCCTCACCAATATCCAGGCGCAGTCCTTCCTGCTGCTCGGCGGGCACGAGGTGGACGCGCTCCGGGAGATCTTCGCCGAGCTGATGCGGTTCGACGGCGTCCGCGCCCGGCTGGCGCGCATGATCAGCGGCCTCGACGTGCCGCGTACCCCGCCCGCACCACCGCCCGCCGCCGCTTCAGCTTCCACCACCACGCCAAGGGACAGGAGTGCCAGGATGGACAGGCTCGTGAACAGGACCGCGCTGGTCACCGGTTCGAGCCGGGGAATCGGCCGGGCCACCGCGCTGCGGATGGCCGGGGAAGGCGCACTCGTCGCCGTGCACTACGCCGCCGACGAGAAGGCCGCGCAGGAGACCGTGGGGCTGATCGAGCGCGACGGCGGACGGGCCTTCGCCGTACAGGCCGAACTCGGTGTGCCCGGCGATGTGCACGAGCTGTTCCTCGGTCTGGAGCGCGGACTCAAGGAGCGGACCGGCGAGACCGTGCTCGACATCCTGGTCAACAACGCGGGCGAGCAGACCGCCGCCGGGGTGGCCCCGGAGGACATCACCCCCGAACACTTCGACCGGCTCTTCGCGGTCAACGCCAAGGCCCCGTTCTTCATCGTGCAGCGCGCGCTGGCCCTGCTGCCCGACGGCGGCCGGATCATCAACATCTCCTCCGGGCTGACCAGGTTCGCCAACCCCGAGCAGACCGCGTACGCGATGACCAAGGGCGCGATCGAGCAGATCTCGCTGCACTTCGCCCGGCATCTCGCCCCGCGCCGTATCACCGTCAACAGTGTGGCGCCCGGCATCACCAACAACGGCAGCCCGGTCTTCGACATCCCCGAGGCCGTGGAGCAGATGGCCCAGCTCTCGGCGTTCAAACGGGTCGGCGAGGCGGTGGACGTCGCGGACGTGGTGACGTTCCTGGCCACCGACGAGGCCCGCTGGATCACCGGCGCGTTCATCGACGCGAGCGGCGGGACCCTCCTGGGCTGACCGCCCGGGACGAGCACACGAGACGAACAGGAGGACCGATGACGACGGTTCAAGGACCGCCGAGCATCGCCGACCAGCTCGGCGAGCTCAAGGAGTTGAAGGCGCTGGCGCGGCTCGGTGCCGATCCCGAGGCCACCGAGCGCCAGCACGCCAAGGGCAAGCTGACCGCGTACGAGCGCGTCGACCTCCTGCTGGATCCCGGGAGCTTCACCGAGGTCGAGCCGCTGCGGCGGCACCGGGCGACGGGCTTCGGACTGGAGACGAAGCGGCCCCACACGGACGGGGTCGTCACCGGCTGGGGCACCGTCGAGGGCCGGACCGTGTTCGTCTACGCGCACGACTTCCGGATCTTCGGCGGCGCCCTCGGCGAGGCCCACGCGCAGAAGATCCAGAAGATCATGGACATGGCCATGGCGGCCGGCTGTCCGCTGGTCTCCCTCAACGACGGCGCGGGCGCCCGTATCCAGGAGGGCGTGTCGGCGCTGGCGGGCTACGGCGGGATCTTCCAGCGCAACACCCGGGCCTCCGGGGTCATCCCGCAGATCAGTGTGATGCTGGGCCCGTGCGCGGGGGGCGCGGCCTACTCCCCGGCCCTGACCGACTTCGTCTTCGCGGTGCGCGGGATCTCGCAGATGTTCATCACCGGCCCGGACGTGGTCCGTACGGTGACCGGCGAGGAGGTCTCGCAGGACGGGCTCGGCGGCGCCGATGTCCACGGCGGGGTCTCGGGGGTCGCCCACTTCGTCCATGACGACGAGGAGACCTGCCTCGCCGAGGTGCGCTCCCTCCTGGCGATGCTGCCGTCCAACAACCGTGAGCTGCCGCCCGCCGTGCCCGCCGGGGACGCGGCCGACCGCCGGGTCGACCGGCTGCTCGACCTGGTGCCGCTCGACGGCAACCGGTCCTACGACATCCGCGCGGTGATCGCGGAGATCGTCGACGACGAGGACTACCTGGAGGTGCACGCCCAGTGGGGACCCAATCTGGTCTGCGCGCTCGCCCGGCTCGACGGCCAGGTGACCGGGGTCGTGGCGAGCCAGCCCGCCGCGCTGGCCGGCGTCCTCGACATCACCGCGAGTGAGAAGGGCGCCAGGTTTGTCCAGTTCTGCGACGCCTTCAACATCCCGCTCCTGACGCTGGTCGACGTGCCCGGCTTCCTGCCGGGCGTCAGCCAGGAGCACGGCGGCATCATCAGGCGCGGCGCGAAGCTGCTGTACGCGTACTGCAACGCCACCGTTCCCCGGATCTCGCTGGTCCTGCGCAAGGCCTACGGCGGGGCGTACATCGTGATGGACTCGCGCTCGATCGGTACGGATCTGGCGCTGGCCTGGCCCACCAACGAGATCGCGGTCATGGGCGCGGAGGCCGCCGCCGACGTGGTCTTCCGGCGGGAGATCGCCGCCTCGGAGGATCCCGCGACCACCCGCGAGCAGAAGATCAAGGAGTACCGGCGGGAGCTGGTGCACCCCTACTACGCCGCCGAACGCGGACTCGTCGACGATGTGATCGATCCCGGCAGCACCCGCGCCGTCCTGATCCGGGCGTTCGCGATGCTGCACCGCAAGGACGCCGACCTGCCGCGCCGCAAGCACGGCAACCCGCCGCAGTGAGCGCGCCGACGGCCGGACCGGCGAGCGCGGTCGCGGGACCGGTGGGCGCGGTCGCCGGACCGGGGGGCTCGGTCGCGGGACCGGTGGCCGACGACCCGGTCCGCGCGCGGCTGCCGCTCCTCCTGCGGATCGAGAAGGGCGAGCCGGACCTGCTGGAGCTCGGCGCGGTCACCGCGGTTCTGCTCCAGCGGCTCACCGCCCCGGCACCGGAGACCGGGGGGCGTGCGCGGGCGCGGGCCGTGGCCCGGTGGCGCCGCCCCGAGCGGTCACGGGACTTCCCCGGCCCCAGGACCTGGCAGGACAGCCCCCGTTGAGCGTCCCCACGAGGAGCCGAGCACCCCACGACGCGTTGAGCACGCCCACCACGCGTTGAGCACGCCCACGACGAACTGGGCACCCCCACGACGAACGGAGACCGGAGCATGGATGTCGGGATTCTCTTCGACCTGCGCAATCCGAACGCCTGGCACCGGCCCTGGGCCGACCACTACGCGCGCTCACTGGAGTTCTGCGAGGAGGCGGACGCGCGCGGCGCGGGGGGCGTCTGGTTCACCGAGCACCATCTCTTCGAGGACGGCTATCTGCCGCAGCCGCTGACCTTCGCCGCCGCGGCGGCCGCCCGCACCCGCCGGGTCCGTATCGGCACGGCGGTGGTGCTGCCCAATCTGCGCAAGCCCGCCCAGCTTGCCGAGGACGCCGCGATCGTGGACCTGATCAGCGGCGGCAGGCTCGAACTCGGCGTCGGCGCCGGATACCGGGTGCCCGAGTACAACCTCTTCGACGCCGAGTTCGGCCGCCGGTTCACCCTGGTCGAGCAGAACATCCGCGAGGTCCGCAGGCTGTGGGCCGAGGGCGGTATCACCCCCGGCCCGGTCCAGAGCCCGGTGCCGGTGTGGGGCGGCTTCTACGGTCCGCGCGGTGTGCGGATCGCGGGCCGGCTGGGCATCGGTCTGCTCCATATCTCGCACAAGCTGTTCGAGCACTACCGCGAAGGTCTGATCGAGGGCGGCCACGATCCGGAGACCGCCCGGGTGTCCGACCTGCTGCCGGTGATCCTCGCCGACGATCCCGAGGCGGCCTGGCCCCGGATCGCCCCCCATCTGGCCCATCAGATGAACACCTACCGGCAGGGGTCGGTGGAGGGCACCGACCATCCCAGGCCGCCGCTGCTCGGGCCGGGCGACTTCCCGGACCGTCCCGCCGACGGGTCCTGGGCCACGCTGGAGATCCTCACCCCGGAGGAGGCCGCCGTCCGTATCCACGAGCGGACGAAGGGGCTTCCGGTGAAGCACCTCATCTTCTGGGCGAGCATCGCGGGGATGCCGGACGACCTGGTGGCGAGGAACATCGAGCTGATCAGCGAGCGGCTGCCGGTCCTGCTCGCGAAGCTGGCCGGCACCGAGCGGGAGAGGGTCCCGGGCGGTGAGTGAGCCGCTCGTCGCCCGGACGGCTCCCGCCCGGACCGAGCGCGGCCGGTCACTGCTGCTGGTGGTCCTGTCGGGGAACATGGTCCTCGACGCCATCGAGGTCTCGGTGGTCCTCGTGGCACTCCCGGCGATCAGGGCCGACCTCGGGCTGACGTCCTGGTCGGTGCAGTGGCTCATGAGCGGCTTCGCCCTCGGGTTCGCCGCGATGCTGATGTCCGGACCGGCGATCTCCGCCCGGTGGGGACTGCGCCGTGTCTATCTCGCGGCGATGCTGGTCTTCGCCGCGGCCTCCGTCGTCGGAGGGCTGAGCGACAGCCTGGCGCTGCTCATCGCCTCCCGGGTGGTCAAAGGGGCCTGCGCGGCGCTGACCGCCCCGGCCGGTCTCACACTGATCACCGCCACGTTCCCCGGCGGGCCCCGGCAGCGCAGGGCGCTGTCGGTCTACTCGCTCTTCGGAGCGGCGGGGTTCACCGCCGGGCTGCTGCTCGCCGGGGCGCTGGTCGCCGAGAGCTGGCGCTGGACGTTCCTCTTCCCCGCCCCGGTTGCGCTCGTGCTGCTGGTGTGCGGGCTGCGGGTGATCCCGGACTCCGTACGGCAGGCACCGCCGCGGCTCACCCGGGCGATCCTGCGCAACGGTCTCCTGATGCGCGCCACCCTGGGCGCGGCCACCCTCAACGCGACCTTCATCGGACTGCTGCTGCTGATCACCCTGGGGACGAGCGGCGCCTTCGGCTGGCGGCCCTGGCAGATCTCACTGGCGCTGCTGCCCGCCTGTCTGCCGCTGGCGCTCTCCGTCCGGTTCGCTGGGCGCGTCGTCGAGCGGTTCGGTACCCCGAGGCTGATCGCCACCGGGGCGCTCTCCGCGTTCGCGGGTGTGACGTTCCTCCTGCTGCGCCCGGAGACGGCCCCGTACGCGACCGGCCCGCTGCCGGCGCTGCTGCTGGTCGGGATCGCTCTTCAACTGGCCTTCGCGGCCCTGAACATGCAAGCGGCGCAGAGCGTCGGACCGGCGCTGCGCGGCGCGGCGATGCCGCTCTACCAGGCCGGGGTCCAGATCGGCAGCGTCGTCGTGCTGCCCCTGGTCGGCGCTCTGCTCACCGCGTCCGACGGCCACCGTCCCGCGCTCCTGGCGGTCTCGGTGGCCGGGGCGCTCGGTCTCGGCGCCGCGGTCATGGGGCTGCGCGCTCATCCCCCTGAGGAAAGGACCCTGCCATGACCACGCAGTCCGAGCGGCCTGAACCGTCCGAGCAGCCCGAGCAGCCCGAGCAGTCCGGGCAGTCCGGGCAGTCCGGGCAGTCCGGGCAGTCCGGGCGGCCGGAGTCCGGGTGGCCGGAGCGGCCCGGACAGCCCGAACGCCCCCTGAGACTGGCCGTCCTCGTGGGCAGTGTCCGCGACGGACGGTTCGGACCGACCGCCGCCGCGTGGTTCGCCGCGCAGGCCGCGGCCCACGCCGATCTGACCGTCGAACTCATCGACCTCCTCGCGTACCCGCTGCCGCTCGTGATGCCGGAGCCCGGCGACACGCCCGCCCCCGAAACCGCCGAGGTGCGGGACGCGCTGGCGGCCCGCCTCGCCGCCGCCGACGCGTTCGTCGTGGTCACGCCCGAGTACAACCACACCATGCCGGCCGTGCTCAAGAACACGATCGACTGGTTCTTCGACGAGTGGGCCGCGAAACCCGTCGGGTTCGTGTCCTACGGCGGGATGGGCGGCGGGCTGCGGGCCGTCGAGCATCTCCGCAATGTCTTCGCCGAGTTGCACGCGGTGACTGTGCGGGAGTCGCTGAGTTTCCACAACGCGTGGGACCGGTTCGACGGAGACCGCCCCCGCGACACCGAGGAGGCCGAGGGCGCCGCGAAGACCATGCTGGACCGTCTCGTCTGGTGGGGCACGGCGCTGCGCGCGGCCCGTACGGTACGGCCGTTCGAGCGCTGAGCGGTTGAACTGATTGAACCAGCCAGTTCAGGAAAGCTATGATTCTGGTTCGGTTCCAACTACCAAGCGGTTCATAGGATGTGACCTGGTCCGCCGTCGTCGGGAACCGGCCGGATCCACGACACCGGGGCGCGGGACGTGGCCCGCGCTGCCGTGCGGACCTTCCCGCAGGTCATGCACACCCTCAACCGCGGACTAAGGACACGGACTTGACGAAGACATACGTGATCACGGGCGGCACCGACGGAATCGGGGCGGCCGTCGCCCGCGCGCTGTTCCGACGGGGCGATCACGCCGTAGTGATCGGGACGAATCCGAAGAAGGCCGAGCCCCTCCTCCGGGAGGCGGCCGACTCGCCGGGCAGCGCGGCCTTCGTCCCGGCGGACCTCAGCCTGGTGGCGGACACCCGGCGTACCGTCGGTGAACTGCTGGAGGCCTATCCGAAGATCGACGGCCTCGTCATGTGCGCGCGCTTCTTCCGGACGTACCGGGCGGTGACCTCCGACGGCTTCGAGGACAACTTCGCGCTCTTCTATCTGAGCCGCGCCCTGTTCAGCTACGGGCTGCTCGGCGCCTTCGAGAAGGCGGACGGCGCGGTGGTCGTCAATGTGGCGGGACCGGGCCACGACACACCGATCGACTGGGACGACCTCCAGAGTGCCCGCAACTACGACGGTGTGCGGGCGATGTTCATGACCGGGCGGCTCAACGATCTGCTCGGGGTCACCTTCGCGGAGCGCCACGGCAAGAGCGGCCGGATCAAGTATGTGCTGTTCCACCCGGGGACGACCTCGACGGGCTTCGTCGGGGAGTTCGACCCGCCGACGGCGGCGTACATCGAGCAGCAGAAGGCACTGGCGAAGCCCGCCACCGCTGTCGTCCCTCCGATCCTCCAGCTTCTCGACGATCCGCCCAAGGAGCCGCTGAGCGCGTTCAACATGTACGACGAGCTGAGCGTGCGGAGCCGTCTCTTCTCACCGGCGTCGGCGGCCCGCCTCGCGGACATCACGGCGGAGCTGCTGGAACCCGACGCCACCTGACAGGGCCTCGGCGGGACAGGGCGATCCACCGGTCGTCCGCTCTCTCCCCGTCCCTTCCCTCCCGTCCCGTTCCTTCTTCCCCTCCCGAGCGGGCCGGCTCCCCCCGACCGGCCCGGCGGCCCTGCCCCACACCAGTGGGGCAGGGCCGTGTCCGTCGGCACCGGCGGGGCCACGGCGGGACGCCGGGTCCCGGGGCGGCTCGTCCACGGCTCAGCGGAACCGGGCCGCGATCTTCTCGGCGGTGACATGGACGGTGACCAGTTCCGGGAGGCTGGCGTACGACTCCGGGTTGTGCTCGGCGTAGGACTTGTCCGTGTACTTGAGGGCCAGCCCGTTGATGCGCTCGAAACTGCCCGCGCTCGCGAACCGCGCGGTGCCGCTGATCACCGCGTATTCGTACGGATCGTCCGGCGGATTGAGCGACACGCTCACCCGCGGATCGCGCCGCAGATTGCGGACCTTGAGCTTGTCGACCCCGGTCACGAAGAAGAGGTCTTCGCCGTCCCTCCCCACCCAGACGACCGACTGGTGCGGGCTCCCGTCGGGCTGAAGGGTCGCCACGGTGACGTAGATCCTGGAATCGAGGGCTTCTTTCAACTTCTCGGGCATGGGGACCGGGCTCACGCATGGCTCCTGGAACGAGGGATGACGCGACGGCAGGCGCGCCGGGCGACTCAAGCACCACAACTATGTGGCACTTAAGCGGCAATTCGCAATAGCACTGTGACACTTGCTGGTCCATCAGCCCGCCTCTGCGTATGCTCCGGTCACGATGAGAGCTGACGCGGCACGCAACCTCGACGCGGTCCTGCGGACAGGGGCGCGTCTGCTGGCGCGCGACCCCGGCACGAGCATCGCGGCGATCGCGGCCGCCGCGGGCGTCGACCGGCGTACCGTCTACCGCCGCTTCGAGACCCGCGAGGCACTCATGGCCGCCGTCCACCGGGCCAAGCTCGACGCCTGCGAGAAGGTCGTCGCCGAGGCGCGGCTC
The DNA here is from genome assembly GCF_042890865.1 of Streptomyces sp. NPDC002018. Classification (NCBI taxonomy): domain Bacteria; kingdom Bacillati; phylum Actinomycetota; class Actinomycetes; order Kitasatosporales; family Streptomycetaceae; genus Streptomyces; species Streptomyces sp. NPDC002018. Next base: position 198,941 of record NZ_JBIASO010000014.1, on the reverse strand, counting down.
ACCGAGGCGCCCGTGATGGTGGCGCTGCACCAGTACGCGGAGGGCATCATCGCCGTCAGCAGGCGATGGCCGCTGGACGTGCGGCAGATACAGGACGAGGCGACGGCCGCCCGGCTCCACCGGATGACCGGACAGCTCGACGCGTTCATGGACCGCGCGGAGCGTGAGGGTGTCATACGGCCCGGCCTGCCGGACCGCTGGGCCCGCTGTCTGCTCATCCACCTCACCAACATCGCCTCGCACGAGATGCCGGAGCTGGCCACCGCGCAGGGGGCCGACATGGTGACCCGGTCCCTGATCGCCGGACTCGGCCCCGCCTGACACGGGACGCGCGCCCGCCCGAGCCGTGCGGGGTGTGTCCGCCCGGTCCCCGGCGTGCCGCCGGCGCCGGCCGCGAGAACTCTTCGAGGCATGTCGTTCTCTTCTCCGCCGCCCAGGGGTCCGCGGCATCGTCGAGGCGTCGTTCAGGCATGGCTCCGCGCGGGGCGACGCTGGCTCGCGCGGTCGTTGGAGCGCTCCCACGAGTCATGGAAGCGCTCCCACGGCGCCATGATTGCGACCATGACTGATCACTGTCAACCATCACTCTGTGCTCCGCCGTGTGGCGCGCCGACTTCGCCGCCCCGCATACCCGCCGCCCCTTTTGGCGGGAAATGCTTCACCGCGGGCGGTCTCCGACAGTCATGAGTCGGTCACTTTCGGCCATCGTGAATATGTCGTCGGAGTAACGCGGGAGCAAACCGGCTTACGATTGCTGACATCGTTGTCGGCTTTTCCTGCTGAAACGGCCCACAAGTCGTCCGCGGATCCGGGTCGCGTTTCCCGCCCCCCGCTGGCCTGTTACCGCCACCGGACGCCTTTCGGCGCCGGTGCCCCCTGGGCACGCCCGGCTGAACATGTCATGGTTCTCCGCGGCATGGCTCACCAGGGCCGACGTCGTGAACACGGCCAATCGTCGGCCCCGGTACAAGCCCTCCGTCCGCAGGTTCGAGGATGAATCGCGGCGCCTCTTTCGCCGGCACGCCCCACCCCGCGCTGCCCCCTGCCCCACGGCGGCGAGCCCGAGGAACCCCAAGAAACCCCAAGAAACCCCAAGGAAGCCCAAGGAGCGAGGCCCGAATGGAACGTTGCAATCGCGTAGGGCCGGACGCGTCACATCCGGCCGACCGGCAGATCACTTCCCGGCATGCCGCCCCCCGGCACGTCACCTCCCCGGCCCGAAAGGTGCACCCGTGCTTAACCGTGTCGTAGTCACCGGCAGTAATGGCATGCTCGGTACCGCTCTGGTGGAACGCCTGGTGTCGGACGGGTACGAGGTGGTCGGTCTCGACCTCACGCACCGGCCCGGCTCCCCGGCCGCCCGAGTGGTCCACGGGGACATACGCGACGCCGTCGCGGTACGGGAGGCGGTCCGCGGGGCCGGCCTCGTGGTGCACAGCGCCTCGGCCCTGCCGAGCTATCCGGCGGAGCAGATCAACTCCGTCGTGGTCGACGGCACGAGGACCGTACTCGCCGAGTCGAGACGGGCGGACGTGCCCCGGGTGGTGCATCTGTCGACCGGTTCCGTCTACGGACTGCCCACCCAGGTGCCGACACCGGAGACCCATCCCCGACAGCCCATCGACCCCTACGGCAGAGCGAAGGCCAGGGCCGAGGAGCTGGTCGAGAAGGCCCGCGCCGACGGCATGACCGTACCGGTGCTGCGTCCGAAGACCTTTCTGGGGCCGGGGCGGCTCGGGATCTTCGCGATGCTCTTCGAATGGGCCGAGGAGGGACATCACTTCCCCGTCCTGGGCTCGGGGCGGGTACGCAGCCAGATGCTGGATGTCGAGGACCTCATCGACGCCATCCTCTTGGCCGCCGACGGCCCCGCGGAGACCGTCAACACCGAATTCAACGTGGGCGCGGCCGAGTTCGGGACACTCCGCGACGACTTCCAGACCGTCCTGGACGCCGCCGGCCACGGCAAGCGGGTCGTCGGCCTGCCGATGCGCCCGGCCGTCGCCACTCTGGGGCTGCTCGCGCGGGCGGGCCTCTCGCCGGTCTACATGCGGCTGATCCACAAACTCCGCGCGGATTCGTACATGGACATCACGCGCATCCAGAAGGAACTCGGCTTCGCACCCCGCCACTCCAACCGGGAGGCGATCCTGCGCAGCTTCGAGTGGTGGCGCGGCCGGTCCCGTCACCGAGGATTCGCCACCACCGGGCGCACCAGCACGGACCCCTGGCGCCAGGGGGCTCTCACCCTGGCCAAAGCGGTCTTCTGAAACCCGCCCGACGACTCATCCGAGGTTCGCGCGACAGCGCCCGCGGGCGCTTCCTCCGACTCTTCCTTAGGAGAGCCATGCCTGGTGTCGAATCCACCGTGCCCCGGACTTCCCCCTCCCGGCTGGGCGCCGCCGCCCAGCCGCCGCCCGTCGAACGGCGGGCGGGCCCCCTGCGCCGCGCCCTGCGTGTCCCCGGCGCGCTGCTGCGGCTGTCCCGGCCCTACCAGTGGGCCAAGAACCCGGTCGTCATCGCCCTGCCGGCGGTCCTGCTGCACCGCTGGACACCGGGTGCGCTGGGATCGGTGCTCTGGGCCACCGCGCTCTTCACTCTCGCCTCGGTCGCCGTCTACACCCTCAACGACATCGTCGACCGGGAGCGCGACCGGCTCAATCCCGACAAGCGGCACCGGCCCCTGGCGTCGGGCGAACTGCCCGTCGCCGTCGCCTGGGCGTATCTGGCGGCGGTCTGCGCCGCTCTGGTCGTGGGGACCGTCCTGGCCTCGCCGGAGCGGGCCTGGCCCGTACCGGCCTATCTCGCGCTCAATCTCGCCTACAGCTACCGCCTCAAGCACGTCGCGGTCGTGGACACCTTCGCGGTCGCGGCGGGCTTCGTCCTGCGTGCCGTCCAGGGCTATCTAACGCTCGGCGAACGGCCGTCACCGTGGCTGCTGCTCTCGGTGCTGACGATGTGTCTGCTGCTCGCCTTCGGCAAGCGCCGCAGGGAACTGCTCGATGTCTCCGGGGACCACCGGCCCGCTCTCGCCGGCTACTCGGTGCAGCTCATCGACTATCTGATCATGATCAGCGCGACCCTGTCCGCGATGGCGTTCGGGATCTTCCTGATGGCCGATCCGAGCCACAACAGCGCGGCGGCCGCCCTGGTCTTCCTCACGCTGGGCGTCTCCCTGTTCGCCCTCTTCCGCTATCTGCAGCTCCTGGTCGTGGACAACGGCGGCGCGGATCCCGTACGCACGCTCTTCCGCGACCGGCTGCTGATCGGATCCGGACTGCTGTGGATAGGGATCTTCGTCGCCCTGTCCTGACCGCCCGGACTCCTCTCCCGCGCGCATCAGCGCACCCGAACGACGCAGAACGACAGAGAACGACAGAGAACGACAGAGAAGGGCATCCCCGTGGAAGAACCCATGGTCTCGGTGATCATCCCGAACTACAACTACGCCCGCTCCCTGGGCCTGTCCATCCGCTCCGCCCAGGAGCAGGACTACCCGAACATGGAGATCATCGTTGTCGACGACTGCAGCACCGACGGGTCCGAGGCGATCGCCCGGTCCTTCGGTGTCACCGTGCTGAGCACGGGCACCAACAGCGGTGTCGCCGTCGCCCGTAACACCGGAGCCGCCCACGCCGCCGGTGAGATCCTCTTCTTCCTCGACTCGGACGTGGCGTTACAGCCCGGTGCCGTGGCGGCGGCGGTCGAACTGCTGCGGGACAACCCCGGCACCGGCGCCGTGTGCGGCATGTACGAGCCCGAGCCGCTGATCCGCGACAGCCTGGTGGAGGAGTGCCGCTGCCTCCAGGCGTACTACTGGCGGACCAGCTCCGAGGGAACGGTCAGTTTCCTGATCTCCGCGATGTGCGCCATGCGGGTGGAGGTCTTCGAGGCGGTCGGTCCTTTCAACCCCAATCTGCGGCAGACCGAGGAGGTCGACTACGGGCAGCGGCTCACCCAGAAGTACGACCTGCTGCTCACCCCCGCCATCCGCGGCGCGCACGACGACGACTCCGAACTGCGGCCGCTGATACGGAAGATATTCACCCGGGGACGCCTGCGGGTCCCGCTGTACGCCCAGCGGCGCAAGTTCGCCAAGGGATTCGAGACCGCCTCCCGCTCCTGGGCGAGCCTCGCCTCGCTGCTGGGCGTGGTGTCGCTGGCGGCGCCCGCCCTGCTGGGGCCGGTGGCCTGGGCGCTGCCGGTGCTGCTGTTCGCCGCCGTGATCGCTCTGGACTTCGGCATGTACCGCTTCGTCGCCGCGCGCCGGGGGCCGCTGTTCCTGCCGGGCTTCATCGGCGTACAGCTCGTCTTCAACCTCACGGTGGCGGTGGGGGTGGCCTTCGGAGCGGCGCACTGGCTGATCTCGCCCGCCTTCCGGCGCCTGTACGAGCGCGAGTCCGCCCCCTCCTCCCCGGCAGCGGCCCTGTGAGCGCCACCCGCCCGCCGGCCTCGCGGCCCGGCACCGAGGCCGAGCCGGGACCGGGCACGGCCGACGGGTCCTCGTCCATGACGCCGCCGGTCCCGGGCACGGCCCCCGAGGCGCCCGCCGCCCCGGAGGCCGGACGGGAGCGTCCCCGGTGGAGCCGCCCGGCCCGCGCGATGGTGGCCCTGGCCCTTCTGTGGGCGTGCTACACCGTCCTGCAACGGCTGCTCAGCGGCAGATGGTGGGTCATGCTCGTCCCCGATCTGATGCCCCCCGTGGTCTTCCTGCTGGTCCCCGTGGTGCTGGCGGGGACGGCCGTCGCGGCGGGCGCGTGGAGATCCCGGGCGCGTACGGGCCGGCCGTCACGGACGCCGTCGTACCCGCCGTCGGGAACGCCGTCGCGGACCCGCCCGGGAGGCCCCCGCCGTACGGCCGTGGTGCTGGTGTGCTGCCTCGCCGTGTTCTCGGCCGCGGTGAGCTGGCCGCGCAACGGCGTACGCCTCTCCGCGCTGACCCACGGCGCCTCCGCCACCGCGGCCGGGGATCTGCGGATCGTCTCCTGGAACACCACCTGGTGGGGGCAGGACGTGGACACCGACCGTTTCTGGGCGGTGCTCAAGGCCCAGCGCGCCGATGTCTATCTTCTCCAGGAGTATCTGCACGGGATCGACCACCGACAGGAGAACCTGCGTCCGGTCGACGATCTGGCCCGGATCCGCAGTGAGTTCCCCGGCTACCACGTGGTCTCGCGCGGGGAGCTGATCACCCTGTCCCGCTATCCCGTGACCGGGTCGAAGCTGGTCGGCCCCGGCGCCGCCGTCGCCGACCGGCCCGACGCGCCGTGGCTGGAGGTCTACCGGGCGGTCAAGACCCTCCGCGTCGACATCCGGGTGGGCGATCGGCCCCTCACGCTGTACAACGTCCACATCCCGGTGCAGATCGACCCGGGCCCCCATCTCCTGTCGCCCTCGGTCCTCGGGATGCTCCAGGACCGGCAGCGCAGTCGCCGGGCCCAGTTCGCGGGACTGGAGGACGAGGTGCGTGAGCAGCGCGAGCGCGGCGCCGCCCTGGTGGTCGCGGGCGACTTCAACAGCAGCCCGGCCATGGGCGAACTGAGCGAGCTGCGCGGCACCCTGCGCGACGCGGCGGACAGCGGCGGGGGCGTGTACCCGCGCACCTGGAACGAGCTGGTACCCGTACTCGGGCTGTGGCGGCTCGACTGGGCCTTCACCACCGGCCGGGTCACCGTCGACCGCTACCGCCTCGACCGCATGGACGGCCTGTCCGACCATCGTGCCCAGATCCTGGAGGTGTCGCTGTGACCGGATCCGCCGTACCAGGTGCCGGGGGCTCCCGCCCCACGGCGCGGGTCTCCGTCGTCATCCCCAACTACAACTACGCCGGAACGCTGGAGCTGTGCCTCGGCTCCCTGAGGGCACAGACCCTCCCGCCGTTCGAGGTGATCGTCTCCGACGACGCGAGCACCGACGACTCGGTGGAGGTGGCCCGCCGTTTCGACTGCCGGGTGCTGCGGGCCGAACGCAACGGAGGCGTCTCCGCGGCACGCAACGCGGGCGCCGCCGCCGCGCGCGGAGACATCCTCTTCTTCCTCGACTCGGACCAGGCACTGGCGCCCGACGCCCTGGAGAACGCCGTCCGGCTGCTCGCCGAGGACCCGGGGCTCGGCTGCGTCCACGGCATCATCGCCGCCGAACCCCTCGTGGACGACGGCCCGGTGGAGTGGTACCGCACCCTGCACGCGCACCACTGGCGGCTCAAGGGCGTCGGGCCGACACCCACGGCGTTCTTCGCCGCGGCGGCGATGCCCCGCGCGGTCTTCGAGGACGTGGGCCCGTTCGACCCGGCGCTGCGCGACAGCGAGGACGTCGAGTACAGCGAACGGCTGTCCGCCCGGTACGCCATCCTGCTCACCGACCGGATCGTCGCGGCACACGACGAGGAGCACCGGCTCGGTCCGATGCTGCGCGAGCAGTTCCGCCGGGCCCAGTACCTGCTTCCGTTCGCCGCCGCGCACCGGCGCCGCCCCGGGGCACTGCGCGCCAACAGCGCGCTGGGCGTGGCCTCCGCGCTCTTCACCGCGGTCACCACACCGCTGGCCGTCGTCCTTCCGCCGCTGGCCCCGCTTCCGGTGCTGGGGGTGGCCATGTTCGCCGCGGCGGATCCGGCGCTGCTCAGGTTTGTCCGGAGCAAGCGGGGCGCCGGGTTCCTGCCGCTCTTCGTCGGTCTGCATCTCCTGGTCAATGTGCAGATCGCGCTGGGCGCGGCGACCGGCTGGGTGCGCAGCCGCCTCGACCGCGACTTCGGGTCGGTCACGGGACGCCCGCCCCGCCCCACGGCCCACGGCGGGACGTCCCCCTCGACGCCGGCCGGTGCGAGCGGCCCCGATGTGCTGGACGGGAGGACGGGATGAGCGGAGCCACGGACAGCCCTCGCGGCGGCGCCATGGACCCTGACCCCGGCGGCGCCATGGACCGTGCCCCCGGCGGCGCCAAGGACCGTGATCCCGGCGGGGCGGCCCGCCCACCGGACGACGGGCCCGCGCGGGCCGGCCGCCGCCGGTGGACGGCCGTGCTCCGTCCGGTGCTGGCACTCGTCCTGGTGGGCGGTGCCGGCTACGGGATGTGGAGCGCCCTGAAGGGCAGCGGCTCCACCCTCCAGGAGCTGTTCTCGCGGGAGGGCGCCGCCCCCTGGCTGATCGGCTCACTGGTGATCAACACCGCCGGACTGGCCCTGAGCATGGGCTCCTGGCGCACCACCCTGACCAGTCTCGGATCGCCCCTTCCCTGGGGACCCACCTTCCGGATCTTCGGAGCGACGGTTCTCGGCAAATATCTGCCGGGCCCGTTCTGGAGCGCCCTGGCCGGAGTGCACCTGGGGCGCCGCAGCGGGGTGGCGGCCAAGCGGATGATCGCCGCCTACGTACTCAACTCCGTGGTGGTACTTCTGACCGCCGCCGTCGTGGGAGCCCTGGCCGGGCCCCGGGTCATGGGCACGGGAGCCCTGTGGCTGCTGCCGGTGGCGGGAGTGCTGGCCGTCCTGCTCCTGCGGCCCGGGATCATCGTGCGGGCCGCCGCTCTCGCGGCCCGGATCCTGCGCAGGCCCACGCCCGAACTGAGCGTGGCGGAGGGGCCGTTGCGCAGGGCGGTCGTCCTGGAGGTGCTCTCGTGGCTGGTCGGCGGCGCGCATCTGTGGATGATCGCGGTGGTGCTCGGGGCCCCGGTGGCCGGTTCCCTGGCGCTGTGCGTGGGCGGGTTCGCGCTCGCCGCCGCCGCCGGGGCGGCGGCCCTCGTGGTCCCCGGCGGCGCCGGGGTGCGGGAGATCGTGCTCATGGTGGTGCTGACGGTGGATCTTCCCTGGTCGCAGGCGGGGGCGGCGGCCCTGGCGAGCCGGCTCTGCTGCACCGTGACCGAGATCGTCGGCGCCGGGTCCGTCCTGCTGCTGGCCCGCTGGACACCGGGCGGCCGGGCGGCCGCCCCCACCGCCCGGGTCGGGGAGGTGCCCAGTGGTGTCTGACCGGATACGCGCCCATGCCGCGCAGGCGGCCTGGAGCCTGGTGCGCCGTTCGGAGGCCTGGCGGCCCAGGACCTGGCAATCCGGCCGGCGTCCCCTGGCGGCGCGCGGCCCGCTGTTCGGCGTCCCCGCCGACGCGTCGGCACCGGCCGCGTCACTCCCGGTGGCACTGACCGTGGACGACGGGCCCCATCCCCGGTGGACGCCACGGCTGCTGGACGTCCTCGACGCCCATGATGTGCGGGCGACGTTCTTCGTGGTCGGCGCGGAGGCCGCCCGGCATCCCGCGCTCCTGCGGCGCGTCCTGGCCGCGGGACACACCCTCGGCAACCACACCTTCGGCCATCCGCAGCCCTTCGCGGCTCTCCCGCCGCGGCTGATCGCCCAGGAGATCCGGCGCACGCAGCAAGTGGTCGCGGACGAGACCGGATTCACCCCGACCCTCTTCCGCGCCCCCGCCGGCGGATGGTCGCATACCGTGCTGAGTACGGCGCGTGACCACGGACTGACGCCCGTGGACTGGACCGTGGACCCCAAGGACTGGCGTTCACCGCCGGCGGACCGTATCGCGCGGACCGTACGGCGCGCGCGTCGCGGCGACATCATCCTGTGCCACGACGGCGGCGGCGACCGGTCGGCGACCGTGGCCGCCCTCGACACCGCGCTGGCCGAACTCCGCCTGCGGGGCGTGGCGTTCACGCTACTGTGACCGCCGATCTTGCTCGCCGCTTCACTTCTCCGGGGACCGCGCGCAGCGCCGCGGCCCCGGCCGGAACCAGCTAAGGACGCACACCCATGTTGACGACCACCCTGGGCGGACCCGACGGCATCGAGGCGAGCCGCCTCTGCCTGGGAGCACTTCCGTTCGGCAGCTCCGTGGACGAGAAGACCTCGTTCGCCATCCTCGACCGCTTCGTCGAGGCCGGCGGCACCCTGATAGACACCGCCAACAACTATGTGTTCTGGGGCGGTGGCACCAGCGACGAGAGCGAGACCACGGTCGGCCGCTGGCTCGCCTCGCGCGGCACCCGCGACCAGATCGTGCTGGCCACCAAGGGCGGTGCCCGGCCCACCGTGGCCGGGGCGGGGCTCGAATCCGCGGAGGGCCTGTCGGCGGAGGCCGTGCGTACGGCGTTCGAAGGCAGCCTCCGTCGGCTGGGCACCGACCGTGTGGACCTCTACTGGAGCCATGTCGAGGACCGGAATGTGCCGCTGGAGGAGACCGTGGGCGCGCTCGACGCCCTCGTCCAGGAGGGCAAGGCCCGGGTGCTGGGCTGCTGCAACCACGCGACCTGGCGTATCGAGCGGGCGCGGGCCGTCGCCGCGGGCGCGGGCCGGACTCCCTACACCGCTGTCCAGCAGCGCTATTCGTATCTTCAGCCCCGGTTCGACGTGCCCCTTCCCGAGGGCGGCCATGTCCACACCACGCCGGAACTGCTCGACTACGTACGGTCCGAGCCCGACCTGACGCTCTTCGCCTATACGACCCTGCTGTTCGGCGCCTATACGCGTCCCGAGAAGAAACTGCCCAGGGCGTACGACCACCCGGGCACGGCCGCGCGGCTGGAAGCCCTGCGGAAGGTGTCGCGGGAATCCGGTGCGACCCCGAACCAGGTTGTTCTGGCCTGGCTCACCGGCGGAGAGCCCTCGGTCGTCCCGATCGTCGGTGTCAGCAGCGTGGCCCAGCTCGACGAGGCGATCGAGGCGGCGGACCTGGTACTCGACGCGGAACAGCGCGAGGTGCTCGACACGGCCGGATGAGACACGCCGGGATGAGACACGCCCGGATGAGACATGCCGGATGACACACGGCCGGATGAGACCCGGGCCGGGACGCGGTCCCGGTCCGGGACGGCGGGCGGAGGGGACGTTCTCAGGCCCAGGCGGCGAGGGCGCGGAACAGTTCCGGGTCGTCCGGCCGGGAGCCCGCCCAGGCGATATGGCCGTCGGGGCGGATCAGCGCGGCCCGTACGCCGTTCCAGTCGGCCGGGGTCTCGACGAGCGGAGCGGTGTGCACCCTCAGGCCGGGGCGGGGGAGCCCGGCGGGGGGAGTGCCGGGCCGGTCGGTGAGATCGAGCAGGAGCATGCTGTCCGCGCGCAGCAGCGAGAACAGCCCGGCCGGGGAGGAGCCCCCGCGCGAGGAGCCCGCGAGGGCGAGGGCGAGGGCGAGGTCGGGGGCCCGGGTGCCGGTGAGGGGATGGGCGGTGGGTGTGGCCGGCGGGTAGGCGACATGGAGGCCGCTGACGCGCGCGGCGAGATGGTCGTTGAACTCCGGGAGGGCCACGACCAGTTCGCTCAGCAGGGCCCGCAGGTCGAGACCCTCGGCGGTGAACGCCGTCATCAGGGCGACCTGGGCGCGGCTGGTGCGGATGAGGGCGTCTCCGACGGGGTGGCGTTCGGAGTGGTAGGTGTCCAGCAGCGCGTCGGGTGCCCGGCCCCGCAGGACGGCTGCCAGCTTCCAGCCCAGGTTGTGCGCGTCCTGGATGCCCACGTTCATGCCCACACCGCCGGCCGGGAAGTGCTGGTGGGCCGCGTCCCCCGCGAGCAGGGTCCGGCCGTGGCGGTATCTCTCGGCGAGATGGGTGGCGTTCCCGAAGCGTGAGAGCCAGGCCGGGGCGCGCATACCGAAGTCGTGCCCGGCCACCGCGACGGTCCTGCTCCGCAGTTCGTCGAGGGTGAGGTCGCCCGGCCACTCGGCCACGACGTCCCGCGGGGTGACCCCGACCAGCCGGTACAGCCCGCCGGGCAGCCGTACGGCGAGCATGCCGCCGTGCGGGCCGAAGGAGCCGTAGCCGTGCTCCGGCGGACTGTCCAGGACGACATCGCCGAGCCAGCCCACGACGGTGGACGGCGTACCGGGGAAACCGATCCCGGCCGCGGTCCGTACGACGGAACGGGTGCCGTCGCAGCCGACGGCGTACGCGGCCTCCAGCGTGTACGCGCCGTCCGGGCCCGTCACCTCGACGGTCACCGCGTCCGGTCCCTCGTCGAGCCCGGTGACCCGGTGCCCGCGCAGGATCCGGGCACCGAGCTCCCTCGCGTATCCCTCGAACAGCTCCTCGGTCCTGGCCTGCGGAAGCGCCAGCGTATGCGGGAACGGAGTGCGCAGCCGCCGGAAGTCGAGCCGGGCGTCGAGCATCCCGAAGTGGCCGCCGGGGATGGGCACGCCCTCGCCGAGGAACGTCTCGTGCACACCGCGCGAGGCGAGCACTTCGAGCGTACGGGGGTGAACGGTGAGGGCCTTGGAGCGCGTGTCGCGCTCCTCGCGCTCCTCGACGACGGTGACGCTCACTCCGGCGCGCCTCAGCTCGGCGGCGAGCCAGAGTCCGACCGGGCCCGCTCCCGCGACGACGACCTGCTGCTCCATATCTCCTCCTTGGTCACTGACCAATGCCATGGACGCAGTAAACTAGGTCAGTGACCAAGAAGCAAGCGAGCGAGGGGCGCGAGCCGCGCCTGGACCCCGGCGCCGTCGTCGCCGCGGCGCTGGACGTCCTGGAGGAGAAGGGGCTGGACGCCCTGTCCACCCGGGCGGTCGCCGACCGGCTCGGCGTACGGATGAACACCGTCCTCTGGCATGTGAAGAGCAAGGCCCGGCTCCTGGAGCTGATGGCCGACGCGATCGTCGGGACCGTGCCGCTGACCGGTCTGCCCGACGACGCGAACGAGCGGGTACGGGAGCTGGCCCGTCGCTTCCGCCGCGCCCTGCTCGCCCACCGGGACGGAGCCGCGCTCGTGGTCGGCACCTTCGTGGCCGAACCGCACACGCTCCGGTACGCGGAGACGCTGGTCGACGCGCTGCTGAGCGGGGGGAGGGGGGAGCGGGAGGCCGCCTGGACGCTCTGGACGATCGTCTACTTCCTCCTCGGTCTGACCCAGGAGGAGCAGGCGGCCGAGCCGGCCATGGACGAACGCCTGGCCGCGGCCGTCTCCGCCGCGTCCCATCCCTCCCTGCACCGGGTGCTCGCACATCTCGGCGACAGTGCCTACGACCGCCGGGTCGAATTCGCCCTGGACGCGATTCTCACGCACGGGCCAGACGCCCGGAAGGAGTGAGTGGTCGCGCCCTGCCCGGGAGTCCAACTCCGGCTCGCGCGAACGGCGCTGGACGGTCGCGCGGATCGCGGGACGGTCCGGGAGGGGCGGACCGGCGGTCCTGTCGTCCCGCGGGAGGCCGCGGTCCGCTCGCGCGTCCCCCGACGGCCTTCGCCGCACACCGAGTTGATGCCCCGCCTTTCCCCTTTCCCCTGCCTTTCTCCCCGCCGACCGGAAAAGTTACCGGGGGTGTCCATGACCTCAACTCCCAGGAATGCGGCCGTCGATCGGGAAAGGGCCCGGCGCCGTCCGTTCCCCGCACTCCGACGGCCCTGGGGGCGTATTCCATGAGGACGTATGTGCGGTGGACGGTGAGTCCTGAACCGGCGGGCGGAGCGGTGCGGAATAAAAGGGGCCGCCATGGAATTGAGGGAGGCGCGGGAGCGGAACGGCGCATGGATACGGCGTGGACGGGGCGCGGATATCCCCCATTCGAAAAGTAACTATATTGGCTATTTGTCCGTGTTCTCCCCATGGTGCATTTCTCTCGCATTCCTATGGCTTGTCAGTGTTTGTGCGGTCTTGTGGCGCGGGCCATTCCTGTGCGGGCCATGATGTGTGTCACACCGGCGGTGAGCTGCGGTTCTCGCCTTCCCGCCCACTTCGCTCCCAGGGAACGAGAGTTGAGTTCCCCCGCCTCTTCCGCGCCGCCGGATGATTCCCGTACGGATCCGTCCACCGGATTGCCGGTGTGAATTCCGGGCTTGTTTTTCTCCGGGCGTTCCGCCTACGTTCACGTCACTCCGGACGGACCGCCGAATCCTGCCGCCGTCCGGAAACCCCAACCCACTCACCTACGGCAGGAGCGGGGGACCCAGGTAAGGCGCCGGTCCGGAATACGGACCGGCTTGGGGTGAAGCCGTGCGCATATCACGGCCGGGCATCTCCAGCCCGAACCCGACAGCTCACCTCGCAGGCGACGGAGAGGAATGCGTCATGCCCGCACAGGCCAAGCACCGCCGTCCCAGAACCAGCCCGTTCGCCCGAGGTCTCGCCGCCGTCGGCACGGGCGGCGCCGTACTCGCCCTTCCGTTCATCGCCGCGACCGCCGCCGAGGCCGCGCCGTCGGCGCAGAAGGACAGCCCGGCCACCTACTCCGTGGTCGCGGGGGACTCTCTCTCGAAGATCGCGGCCGCACACTCCGTCAGCGGCGGCTGGAAGAAGCTGTACGAGGACAACCGGGAGGCCATCGGCGGCAACCCGGCGCTGATCCGCCCCGGCCTCGAACTGACCCTCGGCGCGCCGTCCGAGGGGGCCGCGCAGGCCGAGCCGGCCGCGCCGCAGACCCCGGCCACCGCGCCGGCCGAGCAGGGAACCGCGCCGGCGACCGCCGAGAACGCGTCGGCCGACACGAGCGGCACCGTCACCCAGGCGGACGCCAAGACGTACACCGACGACCTCGACGGCTGGATCAAGGAGTCGCTGGACATCATGGCCGCGCAGGGCATTCCGGGCAGCTACGACGGCATCTACCGGAACATCATGCGGGAGTCCTCGGGCAACCCGGCGGCCATCAACAACTGGGACTCCAACGCGGCGGCCGGAACCCCGTCCAAGGGCCTGCTCCAGGTCATCGACCCCACGTTCCAGGCCTACCACGTGCCCGGTACGTCGACGGACAGCTTCGACCCGGTCGCCAACATCACCGCCGCGTGCAACTACGCGGCCGACCGGTACGGCTCGATCGACAATGTGAACGGCCCCTACTGACAGGCCCGTCGGCGAGGGTCCGCGCGCACGCCCCACCGACGGGGGCGCGCCCGTGCCCTCGCCGGCGGCCTCCCCCGACGTACCGTCACACCCCCACACGGCCGGACCCGGCCGGGACACCGACCCGTCCCGGCCGGGTCCGGCCGCCGTTCTCCCCGGCGCGCGCCGCCGCCGGCCCCCCGGCTCCCCGGCGCCGCGCCTCACGCGCGGGCCGCTCCGCCGGCGGGCACCGCCGTGCGGGGACGGTCACGTACCCGCGCGAGCAGGGCCGCAGGATCCGGGTCGGTCTGAAGGGCGTTCAGCAGCAGCAGCCACAGATCGTGCAGCGCCTCCTCGATCTGTCGGCGTCCCTCCAGGGCGTCGGAGACGGTGTGCAGTCCGAAGAACGCGCACACGAGTCCGTGCGCGGCCACCTGCGGGGTGACGTCACGCGTGAGTTGCCCCTCCTGGCGGGCCTCTTCGAGCAGCCCGGTGACCGTCTCCAGCCACCCCACGAAAGGCCTCGGCAATGTGGCGTTGATGGCCTTGCGCTCCGCCCAGAGCCGGGCGCCCGCGCGGATGACGACATCGTCCCGGAAAGCCCTCGCCACCTCGAAACTCAGCGCGACCAGTCGCTCCAGCGCCGGGAGTTCGGACGAGCTGTGCCGGTCGATCAGATTCGGCCAGGTCGCGAAATGCTCCTCGACAATGGCCCGCGCGAGATTCTCCTTGCTGGCGTAGTGGAAGTAGATGGCCCCGCTGGTACGGCCGGACTGCGTGCTGATATCGCTGATACTGGTTCCGGCGTAGCCTCGCTCGTCGAACAACTGTGCCGCCACTTCCAGAAGAAACCTCCGCGTTGTTTTCGCCCGAACCTGCTCCACCCGAACCTGCACAAGTACCCCGGATTGCCGTTCCGTTAAATGACAGCAGGCAATGTAGCGGCTTTTACCGCCGGGCGTGGCGGGCTTGGCGCGCCCCGCTCGGACCCTCCCGGCTGGGGTGCGCGGCCACGAAAATTGCGGTGTTCTTGTCGCATGAATACAACGGTTGGTGACGTCGTGCGCGATGTCCGGCCGCTGTCCTGGTCACGCACCGTCGCCCGCGAGATGGTGCACCGGGACTCCGTGGCCGAGGTGCTGCTCACCGACGTGCGGCGGAGCCCGGACGGCGGGTTCGACGCCGCGGCGTCCTGGTCCCGGTCCCATCCGACCTTTCCGCGCGACGGCGCCGATCTGCACAGTCCGCTGATGATCGTCGAGACACTGCGCCAGCTCGGGATCTATATCCCGCTCCGCTATTTCGAGGTCGCGCCCACCGCGCATCTGCTCATCACCGATCTGTTCTTCGAGATCGACCCGTCGGCGGAACCCCGGGCGGTCTCCGGGGCCACCGGTGTGATCTGCCGGGTCCGTGTGAGCGAGGTGCGCCGCGCCGCCGAGGACGGCACGCTCACCGGAGTGCGGCTCGATGTCTCCTTCACCGCCCACGGCGCGGTGTTCGCGCAGGCCGGGGGAGGTGCGCGCGTGATGGACGGCGAACGGTACGGGGCGCTGCGGACGGGCCGCGCGCGGGCCGCCGCACCGGCGGGCGCCCTCGGCCGGATCCGCCCCGACAGCCGCGGGCTGGGGGTGACGGGCGCGCACGATGTCGTCCTGGGGCTCGACGGCGGCACCCTCCTGGTCGACCCGGCCGATCCGAGACATCCGTTCTTCTTCGACCACGCGACGGACCATGTTCCCGGCATCATTCTTCTGGAAGCCGCGCGCCAGGCCGCTGCCGTCGAAAGCCGGGGCGCTTTGCTGCGTCCCACCGGCGGACGGTTCACAGCAGCACGCTTTGTCGAATACAGTCCGTCAGCTCGAATTATCTGCGTGCCGTATCACAACCTCTGTGTGTTCCGTTTTCTCCAGGACGGGGAACAGAGGGCTTTTGGCGTCCTCCGCTACAGGTAAAAGCTGTAAATACTCTGCGAAATCACTTGACTACCTAGAGTTTCCCTCTCTAGCGTAGCGATCGTTATGTTCTTGGGTGGTCGCCTCAACCGGCCTTCTCCATAAGGCCGCGACTGCCCGGATCGCGCCCGCCCGACAGCGGGTGACCAACGTGCCCGCGGTGTTTCGCACTGTCGCGGCGGTCAGCGCCGCCGTATATCGGGCTCTTCTGAACGGAACAATCGGATGACAGCTCACCGCATCCTTTCCTGGACTCCCGCGGCCATCGTCTTCGACTGCGACGGGACCCTGATGGACACCGAATGCCACTGGCAGGACGCCCGAATTCTGGCGCTGCGCGAGTACGGATTCGCGCCCATGCCGGGCTTCGCCGGGCGTGCCAAGGGGCTGCACTACACCGATTGCGGGCGCCTCATGGCCGAGGAGGCGGGCCGGCCCGAACTCGCCGAGGAGCTGACCGTCCTGCTGCTCGGGCACTTCCGCAGACTCGTGGCCGGCAACCCGATGACCATGCCCGGCGCCGTCCGGCTGGTCGAGGAGTGCGTGAGCCTCGCTCCTCTCGCCGTCGCCAGCAACTGCCCGAGAGAAGTCGTCGAGTCCTGCCTCGGCACGGCGGGTCTGCTCAGCCACTTCGACCACATCGTCGTACCCGAGGGCGGGATCAGACCCAAGCCGCTCCCGGACGTCTATCTCGCCGCCGCGCGGCTCTGCGGCGCCGAGCCCGTCGACACCCTGGCGGTGGAGGACTCCTCCTGCGGGATCCGGTCCGCCGCCGCGGCCGGCATGCGGGTCATGGGCGTCGGTCCCTGGCCCGGTGAGGAGATCCTGGCGCAGGTGGACATCTGGGTCCGCACGCTGGACGAGCCGGAGGTGCGCGGCTGGACCGGCGCCCGGGTTCCGGTCCAGGTCACCTTCGACGTCATGCCCGCCACCCGCTGACGCGCGGTCCCCGGGGGCGGGTTCGGGCGCGCTCCCGGAACTGGCCCTCCCGGAGAATCGGCTTACCATGAGGGCCACGGGACATATACGTCCAAAAGCCTCCGTACAGGGAGATGGGGCATCGGATGGACGAGGAACGCGCCGGCCGTCTCGTGTCCTCCCTGCGGGCCCGGGGAGTCATGGCCCACATGGCCCATCTGGGGGTCTACCAGTGCGGTGTGCAGATCGTGCTCGCCGAGGGCGGTGAGGCGATCTGGGACATGGACGACGTGCTCGGACTGCGGGCGGAGGTCGTGGCGGACGGGGTGCTCGTCGGGTTCGTCCCGCATGTGCGGGGTTCCGAGCTCTTCACCGAGGAGCAGCTCGTCGAGGTGATCGCCGCCACCCGGTACGACAGACCGGGGCTGCACGCGTCGGCGGACGGCGACACCGGGCCGTATCTCGACGAGGAGCCTCCGTACCGTACGGCCGGCGGTCCCGTACTTCCCTCACGCGGCACCCGCCGCAGGCTCAGGCTTCCCTGGCGGCTCCGGCGCCCGGGATAGCCGCACCCCGCCGGTCAGCCGCACCCCGCCGGTCCGGGCGCCGGTCGTCGGCGTACCGCCCCGAGCCGGTGGACGCTCCCGGGCCGGCCGGCGTACGGATCAGCAGCGCGCGTTCACATGGCCCGGATCGCCGGCGGGGACGACATCGCGGTCACGCAGCACGATCGCCAGCCGGTCCCCCCACTCCCGGCAGCCCGCGGTGAAGTCCGCCCGCCGGTACTCGACGACCAGCACCCGGTCGTCGTAGGCGTCGGCGTACACCGCGCACTCGTCGTAGCGCCCGCACTCCTCGGCCACCGCGAAGTCGAAGCCGAGGGAGTCCCTGAGCCCGGTCATCTCCGCCGCGTTCTTCTGGCCGATCGCCAGGCCCGCCCGGTGGGCGCGCTCCGCGAGCAGCCGGGCGAAGGCGGCCGCCTGCCGCCGGTCGAGCAGTCCGTCCGCGCGCAGATAGGAGTCCAGATTGTCCGCCTCGACGGCATCGAACCCCCGCTCGGCGCAGCCGTCGATCCAGCCGCCGACGATCCGTGCCAGCCGGGCGCGCCGCTCCCCGGTGGAGATGTCCAGCAAGGGTTCGCGCCAGTCCTCGTCGACGACGGCCGCGCCCTCGGCGTCACGCAGCAGCAGATCCGGATGGTTCCGCTGCCACCAGCTCACGGCGTCCGGCTGTGCCTGGTAGGCGTTGACATAGCAGATGTTGTACGCGCCGGGGGCCGGGTCCGCCGTACGGTCCCTGATGACCGTACGCACCCCGGCGGGCGGGTCGTACGCCCCGCCGATCTGGTAGTCGAAGGGCTCGTCCGCCCCGGGGGGCCGTACCTCCCGGGCCGTACCCGAACCGCCCTCGCCCGCGCGGCCGGTGCCCGCGCCGCCCGCACCGTCCCCGTCCGGGCCGCCCGAGCCGCCGCAGCCGGTGAGGACGAGCGACAGCGCGAGCAGCGACGCCAACGGGACGAGCGGGGATGCCACGGCGCGGCGGGCGGGGGGACGGAGCGGCACGACGGCGCCTCGATTCCGGAACGGCGTGACGGACCGCGCAAGTCTCGCACCGGGCCCGCCGCGCGTCCGCCGCCGGGTCGCCCCCCGGGTCACACCGTCAGAAGGCTCGGCGTCGCCGCCATGTCCTCGGGCAGGAAGGCGTCAGGCACCGGATCCTGCCCGAGGATGAAGCGCAGGATGGAGACATGCATCGCCTCGACGGGCGCGATGGTGGCCGCGGTCTCGATCCCGGCCGCGCTCTTGCCGTCGTAGCTGGCGAAGAGATAGGTCTGCGCCGCCTGGTCCTCCAGTTGCAGCGCGAGTTTCGCGGCGTCGTCGACGCTGGAGAGCCGGTCCAGCGCGGAGGTGATCGCCCGCTGGTTGGAGAGCGGCACATCGGTGACGGCGGGCTTGTGCGCGTCGGTCAGCGCCGCGTTCCAGGCCTTGGCGTGGTCGATGTGATGGGCCATGGCCATGGTGACGAACGTCGACACGGCGGGGGGCACGGCGCCGAACTTCTCGGCTCCGGCGGCGGCCAGGATCGATCCGTAGGCGCCCACCGCCTGGTTCTCCAGAGCGGCCGACAGGGCGACGAATCTGAGGTGCGCGGTGTACATGACCGTGTCGGCGGCGGCGCGGGGCGGGAGCATGTCGGAAGGACGGCTGGGCGGGGAGGCGCCCTTCTCGTCGGTTCCGGCGCTGGTGCAGCCGGTGAGCAGCAGCGCGGCGCCCAGGCCTCCGGCGCCCAGCAGGAAGCGCCGGCGCCCGGCGTCGGCCGGGCCGGGGCCCGCCGTGCGGGCGCCCAGGTGGTCCTCGCCCACCGGGCGGCCGCCGCGCCGCGCCGGGGCGAGCGCCCTGAGCCGCTCCGTGAACGACGCTGTCTCCTCGCGCATCGCGGGCAGTGCCTCGTGGTGCGCCTGCGCCATCTCCCGGGTGAGACGGCCGAGCTGGTCCTCACTGATGGGCAGCTCCCAGCCGCCGCGCGCACGTCTCACTTCAGGGCTCCTTCGGAGATCGGCCGGGCGTTGGCGATCGGCTGGAAGACATCGGGGATGGCCGCGCTGCCGACGGCCGCGGGCAGCCGGGGGGCGTCCGTCGGGATCTCGATCAGGCTCTCGTGGCCCGACGCCAGCAGGGACTGGACGGCCAGCAGTGTGGCGCGGTGCTGGGCCTCGACCGGGGCGACGGACGCGAAGAGCCGGCGCAGCCGCGTGTCGCTGACCCGTGTCACGTTCCTGGTGTGGTTCCGCGCGGCCACGTCCTCCAGATAGAGGGCGAGCCTGATCACGTCCGCCGGGGTCCTGACGGTCGGCAGCGACCGCGTGATGACGGCCTCGTACGCCGCGTCGGGGTCGGTCTGGGCCCGGCCGCCCGCCTTGGTGGCGGCGTCGTTGAACGCCTTGGCGTGGGCCTGGTGCTGCTGCGCGGTCGCCTCGATGAACTCCGCGACCGTCTTGGTCCCGTTCTTGACGAACGGCAGGGCGGCGGCGTTCCGGTAGACGCTCACCGCCAGATTCTCCAGCGACGCCGCGGTCTGGAGCGCCGTGATGTCGTCCTTCGAGGCGGCCTCCTCGGCGGCGAAGCCGGTCAGCGCGTTCCCGGTGATCCTGCGGGCGTCGCCGCTCAAGTCCTGCGACCGCTCGGTCAGTTCCTCCAGCAATCGGGTGTCGATGTGCTCCGCGCCCATCACGCCCCCTCTCTGCTCGGCGCCCGCGCCACCGCGGGACTCTCACCGACACATTCGCGAGCAGGGGGCCGACGGGTCGCCGACCGCACCGACGGGAGGGGGTGTTTCACCTCATCGGCCGAGCGATACGGACGGCGGCCGATTCGCTCAGGGGTACGAGCGCGGAGCACCACGGGCCGGAGCCTCACGGACCGGGCGGCGGACCGGGGCCGTACGGCTCCGGGGCCGTGTACGGACGGGGCGGCACGGACCGGGGCGGCACGGCCGGGAGCCTCGCGGACCGGGAGCACCACGGGCCGGGGCCCGGCGGGACCTCCCCGCCGGGCCCCGGCCCGTACCGTCTCCGTGCCGCCCCCGCCGGCCGTCACCCGGCGGTGCTCACTCCTTGACCGCCCCCGAGTTGGCGCCGTTGACGAAGTAGCGCTGGAAGCAGAAGAACAGCGCGGCCACCGGCAGGGTGGAGAGCAGCGCCGCGGCCAGCTTCAGCGGATACTGCGTCCCGCCGCCCAGGCCGCCCGAGACAAAGCGGGCCAGCCCCGTGGTGAGGGTCTCGTACTGGCTGGACTGGGTGGCGACGAGGAAGTGCGTGAACTCGTTCCACGATCCCTGGAACGACAGGATCGTCAGGGTGATCAGCGCGGGTCTGGCCATCGGCAGGACGACGGACCAGAAGATACGGAACACCCCCGCGCCGTCCACCCGCGCGGCCTCCTCGACCTCGCGCGGCACCGACTCGAAGAACTGCTTCATGATGAAGATGCCCGCCGCGTCCACCAGCAGCGGCAGGATCATGGCGGTGTACGTGTCGAAGATCCCGAACGTGTTGAGCACCAGGAACTTCGGGATCAGCAGGGCCACACCGGGCACCGCCATCACCGCGAGGACAAAAGCGAACAGCACCCCCCGGCCCCGGAAGCGCAGCCGCGCCAGCGCGTACCCCGCCATCGAGTCGAACAGCACCCGCCCCGTGGTCACCAGCACCGCGACCAGCGCCGAATTGCTCAGCCAGCGCAGGAAGGGCACACCGTCCCCGGACTCGCTCAGCCCGAAGAGCCGCTGATAGGCGGCGGTCGTCGGGGTGGCGGGCAGCAGGGAGAGCGGATGCGAGGCGGCGTCCGGATCGGTCTTGAAGCCGGTCACGAACTGGAGCGCGAACGGCAGCAGATAGAGCAGGCCCACCCCGACCACCAGGGCGTACCCCAGGAACCGCAGCGGAACGGGGAACCGCGGCAGCACCGGGCGGCCCTGCTCGCGCGAGGCCCGCCGACGACGGGCCCTCGCCTTCCCGGGCCGGTCGTCCGCGGCCGTACCGGTGGCGGTCATCGTTTCCTCCCCGTGCGTACGCCGCGCTCCCGCAGCACCCAGCGCTGGAACGCGGTCAGACAGAGGATCAGGGCGAGCAGGATGAACGCGATCGCCGCGCCCTGGCCGAAGTCCGCGTTGTCGAAACCCGCGGAGTACGACAGGAAGGCGGGCGTGAGCGTCGTATTGCCCGGGGCGCCCTGGCCCATCACATACACCTGGTCGAAGACCTGCCAGGTGGAGATCAGCCCCAGCGTGAGCACCAGGAACAGCACGGGACGCAGCGCGGGCAGCGTCACATACCGCAGGAGCTGACGGCGGTTGGCGCCTTCCAGGGCCGCCGCCTCCTCCAGCTCGCGCGGGATGTCCTGGAGCGCCGCGAGGAAGATCAGCATGAAGGTGCCCGAGGTGGTCCAGACGGCCAGCAGGATGATCGTGCACATCGCGACCGAGGGACCCGAGAGCCACTCGAACCAGGACAGCCCCATGACGGTGTGGTCGGCCAGCACCCCGGCCGGCCGCTCGGGATCGACGATCCCCAGACCGCCCAGGACGAGCGAGAGCACCCCCCGGGGATCGGCGAACCAGTTCGGCCCCCTCACCCCGATCCACGACAGCAGGGAGTTGACCGCCCCGCTGCCCTGGAACAGGAAGAGGAAGACCGTGGAGACGGCGATGGAGCTGGTGACCGAGGGGAAGAAGAACGTCGTGCGCAGGGCGCCCCGCCCGCGCAGGATCCTCTGGTTGACGATCAGCGCCAGGCCGAGCGCCAGCACGGTCTGGAGCGGCACGGTCAGCAGCACGTAGTAGGCGTTGTTGCGCAGGGCGGTCGCGAAGAGCGTGCGGTCGAGACCGTCCTGGGTCAGCAGGGTCCGGTAGTTGTCCAGACCCACGAAGTCGGCCTGGCCGGAGAACGGATTGGACTGCCCGTCCCAGCGCAGCAGGCTCACCCACAGCGCCATCAGGATCGGCAGGACCAGGAACAGGCCGAGGACCAGCACCATGGGGCTGACGAACAGCCAGCCCCAGGCGCCTTCCCCGCGGCGGCCCGCGCGCCGGGCGCGGGCCGTCGCGGTCGTACCGGCTTCGCCGGATGCGCCGTCAGGAGCGCCAGGCGTGCCGGTCGCGCGGGAAGCGCTGCGCGCGCGGGCCGCGCGCGGCGTACGGATGGGCATCGGGCTCAGTTGCCCTTCGCGATGGCCTGTTCGCCGTTGCGCTGGAGGTCGGCGAGGATCTTCTTCGGGTCGGCGGTGCGCAGCGACTGGAGGTCGGTGTTGAACTGGCTCAGCACCTTGTCGAAGCCGGCGATGGTCACCGGGCCCTGGGCGTACGCGCTGCCGTCGACCCATGCCTTCGCGGCGGGGAACTGCTCGGCGTACGTGGTCAGCGCGCTGGTCCGCGACGGCATCACACCGAACGCGTCGGCGAAGGCGAGCTGCTGGTCGGCCGTGGTGAGGGACTTCACCAGTTCGACACCGGCCTCGCGGTGCGCGCTGTCGGCGGCGACACCCCAGCAGGTGCTGAAGGCGAGCGTGCCCTGACCGGCCGGACCCGCGGGCAGCGGCGCCACGGCGTACTTCACGTCCGGGTAGTCCAGCTTCATACCGCCGTCGAGCCAGTTGCCCTCGATGGTCATCGCGGCCTTGCCCTTGCCGAGGGCCTCGCCGCCCCAGCTCGTGTCCACGTTCTTGGCGAACTTCATCGAGCCCGACTTCAGCAGGGACTGGACGAAGGCGAGCCCCTCGGCGTTCTCGGGGGTGTCGGCGGTCATCTTCTTCTGGTCCGTGTCGGTGACCCAGCCGCCCGCCTGCTTCATGAAGACGCCGAGACGCTGGTACTCGTCGCTGGTGACCAGGCCGGTGACGCCGTCGCCGGTGAGCTTGTCCGCGACGGTCTTCAGCTCGGCCCAGGTCTTCGGGTAGTCCTTCTCCGTCAGACCGGCCTTCTTCCACAGGTCGGTGTTGATGGCCAGACCGAGGGTGGAGGTGTCCTTGGGCAGGCACATCAGCTTGCCGTCGTACGTGAACGAGGTGCGGAGCTGCTCGGAGAAGTCGGCGGCGTCGGGTATCTGGTCGCCGTACGCGTAGAGCGAGCCGCCCTTGGCGTAGTTGGCGAACTGGTCGGAGTTCACATAGAAGACGTCCGGCGGCTTGTGCCCGGCGAACGACTGGGCGAGCTGCTGGTTCATGTCCTTGGCGGTCTCGACGGTGACCGTGTTGCCGGACTTCTTTGCGTACGCGGCGGCGGCGGCCTTGACGGCCTGGGTCTCCGCCTCACCCGAGGTGGCGATGAGGACCGTCAGATTCTGCCGGGCGGCCTTGTCCTGGGCCGGCTCCTTGCTGTCGTCGAAGCTGGACGAACAGCCGGTGGCGGTCAGCAGCGCCGCGCAGGTGGCGAGGGCGGCGACGGCCGTGCGGGTGACCATGAATTCCTCCTGAAAGGGATGAAGCGTGCGGCTCAGCGGCCCGGAGGGGCGTGCTGGGAATCGGTGGACCGCCGCCGGGGCGCGTCGCGCGGGCTCCGGCGGCGAGGGTAAGGGTGCGGGCGCGGCTCAGCCGGCTAACGCCGGTGTGCTCTCCCGGACGACGAGCGAGGGTTCGAGCAGGACGCGCTCGGGCGGTGCGTCCGGGTTGGCCATCCGGGCCAGCAGAAGCCGGACGCATTCGCGGCCGACGGCTTCCAGCGGCTGGGCGACGGTGGACAGGCCGGGGGAGAGGAGCGCGGCGGTGGGGGAGTCGTCGAAGCCCACCACGGCGACGTCCCGGCCCGGCACGGCCTCGCGCTCGCGCAGGGCGTGGTAGCAGCCCAGCGCGAGCATGTCACTGGCGGCGATCACGGCCGTGGCACCCGCGTCGAGCAGCGGTCCCGCGGCGGCCTGTGCCGAGTCGATGTCGTCCACGCTCTGCGCGCGTCTGCCGCGTATCGGCAGTCCGTGCCGGCGCATGGCGCGCTGCCAGCCCTCGGCCCGGTCGTCACCGACGCCGGAGCCGCGCGGCCAGCCGAGGAACGCGATCTTCCGGTGCCCCAGACCGACGAGATGGTCCACGGCGGCGTCCGTGCCGGAGGCGCCGTCGACATCCGCCCAGTCGCCTATCTGACGGCCCGACCACATCCGGCCGAAGCCCACGAAGGGCACTCCGCGCCTGGCCAGCCAGGCCTGGCGCTGGTCGCCCCGGTCGGTGCCGCTGAGCACGAAGCCGTCGACGCGGTGCAGGTCGAGGAGCTCCTCGTAGCCGTCCAGCGCCCCGGCGCCCGGCGGCGAGGCGAACAGCAGTACCCGGTAGCCGGCCTCGTCCGCGGTCTGCGAGAGCGCGTGCAGGAACCGGTCCATGACCGGTGCGGTGGTGCCGGGCGGGTTGGGACGTATGCCGTAACCGATGAGTTTGCTGGAGCGCGTCCGGAGCGCCTGCGCGGCCCGGTGCGGACGGTAGCCCATCTCGTCGATGGTGCGCAGCACGCGTTCCAGGGTCTCAGGACGGAGCAAACCGGGGGAGTTAAGGGCATTTGACACGGTTTGCGGGGAGACCCCGGCCCGTCGCGCCACCATGGCCAGGGTCACCGGACCGGCCTTGGGCGAGGAGCTGTCGGGGGAGCGGGGCATGGGTGTCTCCGGAGCCAGTTGTGCGAAAGGTCGAGTTCATTGGAGCGTTCCAACCCCATTGTCAACGTCCTGAAGTCGTCGTTAGGGTTCTTGGAACGCTCCAATGCCTGAGAGGTTCTGCTCTGTTGGATACAACTGTCAAGACCCACGACATAACGAACTCCGTCGCGGGGGCCGCCCCCTCGGCCGAAGGCCTCCAGCCGTTCCTGCACGACGCCTGTGTGACGCTGTACGCGCCGAGCTTCGCGGTCTCGCACCAGGACGGGCAGATCGACGGCGGCGCCGACGGCTTCTACCACGGGGACAGCAGAGCGCTGGCCCGGCTCACGGTGGCGGCCGACGGCATCGCGGTCGCACCCGTGCGCGGAGCCCTTGACGGTGCCGACGGGGCCGCCTTCCGCGCGGTGCTGCGCGGCCTCGGCGAGGACACCGCGGACCCCGCCGTCACCCTGCACCGGCGCCGCCGCGTCAGCCCGGGGCGGCTGGAGGAGACCCTCGAAGTCATCAACGCGGGGCGGCAGAATGTCCGTTTCCGTCTGGCTGTGACCGCCGCCACCGACCTCGCGCCGATGGAGCGCGTCAAGACCGGGGAGACACAGCCGGCCGTCCCCGCCACCGCGTTCGGAGGAGGACTCGACTGGTCGCGGGGCGTCTTCGCCGTACGCCTCGTCTCCACCCCGAAGCCGACCGCCGTCGACGCGCCGGCCGGCCGGCTGGAGTACGAGATCGAGCTGGCGCCCGGCACGAGCTGGACCGCCGTACTGCGCTGTGACGCCGCTCACGAGGACGGCGACCAGTTCCCGGCGCCCCCCTCGGACAGCGTGCCCTGGCGCACCCCGGAGCTGCGCAGCGCCGACCGGCGCTTCGACCACTGGATCCGCCAGTCGGCCGCCGACCTCGACCGGCTGCGTCTGGCCGACTCCGAGGCGCCCGAGGACCAGTTCCTGGCCGCCGGAGCCCCCTGGTTCCTCACGCTCTTCGGCCGCGACTCCCTGTGGGCGGCCCGGATGCTGCTGCCGCTGGGCACCGGGCTCGCCGCGGGTACGCTGCGCACCCTCGCCCGCCGCCAGGGCACCGCCTCCGACCCGCGGACCCAGGAGCAGCCCGGCAAGATCCTGCACGAGGTGCGCCGCGGGGCCCAGGAGTTCCACGACACCTTCTCCCTGCCGCCCCGTTACTACGGCACGGTCGACGCCACCCCGCTCTGGATCACGCTGCTGCACGACTCCTGGCGCTGGGGCCTCGCCCCCGAGCAGGTCGAACGGCTGCTGCCCAACGCCGAGTCCGCGCTCGCCTGGATGCGTGACCACGGCGACGCCGACGGCGACGGCTTCCTGAAGTACATCGACCTCACCGGACGGGGTCTGGCCAACCAGGGCTGGAAGGACTCGGGCGATGCCATCAGGCACCGCGACGGCCGGCTGGCCACCGCGCCGATCGCGCTCTGCGAGGTCCAGGCGTACGCCTATGAGGCGGCCCGTGGCGGCGCCGCGCTGCTGCGGGCCTTCGGCCGCCCCGGCGCCGACGAGTGGGAGGAGTGGGCCGAGCGGCTGCGTGAGCGGTTCCGGTCCCACTTCTGGGTGGAGGACGAGCACGGCCCCTATCCGGCCGTCGCCCTCGACCGGGACAGGAGGCCGGTGGACTCGGTCACCTCGGGCTTCGGCCATCTGCTGGGCACGGGGCTGCTCGACCACGGGGAGAGCGCGCTGCTGGCCGCCCGGCTCAGCGCCCCCGACCTCGACTCGGGCCACGGGCTGCGCACGCTGAGCAGCGACTCCGCGGGCTACAACCCGTACGGCTACCACATCGGTTCGATCTGGCCGCACGACACCGCGATCGCCGTGCACGGGCTGGTCAGGGCCGGGTTCCCGGACGAGGCCGCGTCGCTCGCGGCGGGTCTGCTGACCGCGTCCGCGGGCTTCGACGCGCGCCTTCCCGAACTCTTCGCGGGCCATGGCTCGGCGACCGACGCCTGGCCCTCGCCCTATCCGGCGTCCTGTCGGCCGCAGGCTTGGGCGGCGGCCTCGTCCGTGCTGGTGCTCCAGTCCGTGCTGGGGCTCACCGCCGATGTCCCCGGCGGGACGCTGACCGTGGCGCCCGGGTTCGCGCGGGCGTACCGGCCGCTGACGGTGACGGGCCTCGATGTCGCGGGCGGGCGTCTGGACATCTCGGTCGACGCCGACGGCACGGCGCACATCGAGGCGCCGGCCGGTCTGGAGGTGAAGCGGGAGTACCCCGTGCCGCGTTGAGAGCGTGTCCCCCATCGCGGTCCGGCGGAGCTCCGGCCGCCGCCGGAGTCCCGCCGGTATCCGATCGCCGGCCGGGCCGTGTCGCTGTTGGGCCGAACGGGTGAGGGGCGAGAGGATGGCCGGATGCAGACTCAGTACGCGGACGGGGTGGTCCGGTGAGCAGGTACGGCGGATACGGCGAGTTCGACGCCACCGACGAGCAGTGGGAGGGCCTGGCGCAGGTCGTCCCGCTGCGGGGCCGCGACGAGTGGCCGTCCCGGGTCGACCACCGGGGCGCGCCACGCGACTACGCGGCCGAGAACCGCCGCTTCATCGTGCTGCGGGTGCAGGTGTTCGGCGACGCGCGGGAGGTGGCCGACCATCTCATCGCCCGGATCCCGGTGCTGCTGGACCTGACCGCCGCGGAGCCCGATGTGGCCAAGCGGATCCTGGACTTCAGCAGCGGGGTCGTCTTCGGTCTCGGCAGCGGAATGCACCGGGTCGACAAGAACGTCTTCCTGCTGGCGCCGATCGGCACGGAGGTCGAGGGGATCGCGGCGGAGGCCGTCCCCGGGTCGTAGGGAGGCCGCCGGGCGGAACGGTTCACCGCGCCGCGAGCGCCATGGGCGGGCGCCTTACGGCCCGGCCGGCCCTGGCAGCCGTCCCCGCGCGGGTCCGGCGGGGTTACGGTGGTAGACCTGACCCGTGACGGAACACGAGGTGGCGGGACTCCAGCGCAGACTGGCCGAGTTCGCGGCGGCACGGGACTGGGAGCAGTACCACGTCCCCAAGAACCTGGCGGCGGCGCTGAGTGTCGAGGCGTCGGAACTGCTGGAGATCTTCCAGTGGTTGACTCCGGAGGAGTCGGCACGGGTGATGGACGACCCCGGCTCGGCCCACCGGGTGGCCGACGAGGTGGCGGATGTGCTCGCGTATCTGCTCCAGTTCTGTGAGGTGCTGGGGATCGACGCGCTCGCGGCACTCGCCGCCAAGATCGAACGGAATGAGGTCCGCTTTCCGCCCAAGCGGCCCTCCGTGGCGCCCGATTCCCCGTAACCGTCACTCTGCGGAGTGACGGAGTTGTACACAATGAACCCGCTGTCCAGAGATTTCCGCATTGCTCTGGCCTTTCTGTCGCCATTCCCTCACTCTGGGTAGTGGAGTGCATGGGCAGGATTGTCGTATGAGCGGGGGCTGTTGCATGGATGCGGAACGGCTCATCGGAGTGAGCCGGCATGCCCTGGCGGGGAGCGCGGACGCACTGGATGTCATCGCGGAGGCCTGGCAGGCCCAGGCCCTCGCGCGGGCGATCGGCAGCCGGCTGGCGCTGAGCGGACCGCAGGAGCTGAGGGGCGAGGCGCGCGAGCTGGGCGAGGGCGACGGACGCGGCTGGGGACTGCCGGATCAGCCGGGGCTCCGCCGCGGCGGGATACGGGCGGGCCAGCTCACCGGGGTGCTGGACGCGCGGGGAGCGCTGGCCGGACTGGGCGAGCTGCTGGGCGAGGTGGGCATCGCACTGGTCGCGGTGGCCTGCGCCACGGACGAGGAGGGGCTGTACTGGCAGTGCATCGAGGCGATCGACGCCGCCGACGAGTCGAGCGACCGGGTGGGCGGGATGCTGCGCAGGCTGAGCGCGCGGGAGCGGGAAGGAGGCCGCCGGTCCGAGGGTGCAGGATAGACGCATGGATCTTCGAATCTTCACCGAGCCCCAGCAAGGGGCGACCTACGACACGCTGCTGACCGTCGCCAAGGCCACCGAGGACCTGGGCTTCGACGCCTTCTTCCGGTCCGACCACTATCTGAAGATGGGGTCCGTCGACGGACTTCCGGGACCGACGGACGCCTGGATCACCCTGGCCGGGCTGGCGAGGGAGACCAAGCGGATCCGGCTCGGCACGCTGATGACGGCCGCCACGTTCCGGCTGCCGGGCGTGCTGGCCATCCAGGTCGCGCAGGTCGACCAGATGTCCGGCGGCCGGATCGAACTGGGCCTGGGAGCGGGCTGGTTCGAGGAGGAGCACACGGCGTACGGCATCCCCTTCCCCAAGGAGAAGTTCGCCCGGCTGGAGGAGCAGCTCGCCATTGTGACGGGCCTGTGGGGCACGGAGGTGGGCAAGACCTTCAGCCATGAGGGCGAGCACTACCGGCTCACCGACTCGCCCGCGCTGCCCAAGCCCGCGCAGAGCAGGGTGCCGATCCTGATCGGTGGCCAGGGTGCGACCCGTACCCCCCGGCTGACCGCCCAGTACGCCGACGAGTTCAATATGCCGTTCGCCTCCGTCGAGGACACCGAGCGGCAGTTCGGCAGGGTGCGGGCCGCCGCCGAGGCCGCCGGGCGCCCGGCGGACGCGCTCGTCTACTCGAACGCGCTGGTGGTCTGTGTGGGCAAGGACGACGCGGAGGTGGCCCGCCGCGCCGCGGCCATCGGCCGGGAGGTGGACGAGCTGAAGACCAATGGGCTCGCGGGCTCGCCCGCCGAGGTCGTCGACAAGATCGGGCGGTACGGCGCGATCGGGGCCTCCCGGATCTATCTCCAGGTCATGGACCTGGACGATCTCGACCATCTGGAGCTGATCTCCGCGCGGGTCCAGTCCCAGCTCGGCTGAGTCCGGGCGGCGGGAGCCGGAGACCGGCGACCGGAGACCGGCGACCGGAGACCGGCGACCGGAGACCGGCGACCGGAGACCGGCGACCGGCGACCGGAGACCGGCGACCGGAGACCGGCGACCGGAGACCGACGACCGGAGACCGACGACCGGGGAGCGATGACCACCGCAAGGAGTGCGCGGTGGGCACCGGAGGCACCGGAGCAGTACGCACCGACACGCTGGAGCAGCCATGGAACCCGCCCGCACACTCGCCGAGGCCCTCGCCGGGGAGACCGTCGTTCTCGACGGCGGTCTCTCCAACCAGCTCACGGCACAGGGCTGCGATCTCTCCGACGACCTCTGGTCCGCGCGGCTCCTCGCCGACGGCCCCGAGCAGATCGAGGCGGCCCACACGGCGTATGTACGGGCGGGCGCACAGGTGCTGATCACCGCCGGCTACCAGGCGACGTTCGAAGGCTTCGCGCGGCGCGGTGTGTCCGGGCGGGCGGCGGCGGGCCTGCTGGCCAGGAGCGTGGAGCTGGCACGTCGCGTGGGAGCGGCGGCGGAGCACGAGGTGTGGGTGGCCGCGTCGGTCGGTCCGTACGGGGCGATGCTCGCGGACGGCAGCGAGTACCGCGGACGGTACGGAGTGCCCGTACGGGAGCTGGAGCGCTTCCACCGGCCGAGGATCGAGGCCCTCGCGGCGGCGGGCCCCGATGTGCTGGCGCTGGAGACCGTGCCGGACACCGACGAGGCGGAGGCGCTGCTGCGGGCCGTCGAGGGCGGTGGGGTGCCGGTGTGGCTCTCGTACTCCGTCGCGGGGGAGCGCACCCGGGCCGGACAGCCCCTCGCCGAGGCCTTCGCCCTCGCGGCCGGTGTCGACGAGGTGATCGCGGTGGGCATCAACTGCTGCGCGCCGGCGGACGCCGACCGCGCCGTCGAGATCGCCGCCTCGGTGACGGGCAAACCGGTCGTCGTCTATCCGAACAGCGGTGAGGGCTGGGACGCGCGGAGCCGGAGCTGGCACGGCGACGCCACCTTCGATCCCGCGAGGGTGAGGGCCTGGCGGGCGGCGGGGGCCCGGCTGGTGGGCGGATGCTGCCGGGTCGGCCCGGCCGATATCGCCCGGCTCGGCGCGGCGATGACCGGATGAGAACGGCCCGTACCGGCTGGCGGACGGCGAGCCGCTGTGGCGGGTGCACGAGGCGGTCTTCGCGGTCCTGGCCCTGGAGTCGGAGCCGGTGGACCCCCGGCTCTGAACCGACGGGCCACCGTCGCGCCACCGGCCCCGCGCGGTGAACGGCGCACCCGTTCACCGCGTGAACCGCCCCCGGTGCGGTGAGGATGGGGGCATGGGATTCCATGTCGACTCCGAGGCCGGGCGGCTGCGCCGCGTCATACTGCACCGTCCGGACCTGGAGCTGAAACGGCTCACGCCGGGCAACAAGGACGCGCTGCTCTTCGACGACGTGCTGTGGGTGCGGCGCGCCCAGGAGGAGCACGACGCGTTCGCCGCGGTGCTGCGCGACCGGGGCGTGCGGGTGCATCTCTTCGCCGATCTGCTCCGTGAGTCCCTGGAGCTTCCGGCCGCGCGGCGGCTCGTGCTGGACAGGGTCTTCGACGAGAAGGAGTACGGTCCGCTCGCCACCGGCCATCTGCGGGAGGTCTTCGACGGGCTGCCGACCGGCGAACTGGTCGAGGCGCTGGTCGGCGGGATGACCAAGCGGGAGTTCCTGGAGCGGCACGCGGAGCCGACCTCCGTCCGCTTCCATGTGATGGCGCTGGACGACTTCCTGCTCGACCCGCTGCCGAACCACATCTTCACCCGGGACACCTCGGCCTGGATCTACGACGGGGTGAGCATCAACGCGATGCGCTGGCCCGCCCGCCGGCGCGAGACCGTGCACTTCGAGGCGGTCTACAAGCACCATCCGCTCTTCACCGGTCCCGGGGCCGGGCCCTTCCACCACTGGTCGGAGGGGCAGGACGACTATCCCTCCACCATCGAGGGCGGCGATGTCCTGGTCATCGGCGAGGGAGCCGTACTGATCGGGATGAGCGAGCGCACCACCCCGCAGGCGGTCGAGATGCTGGCGCGGGGGCTCTTCGCCACGGGTTCCGCGACCACGATCGTGGCGCTCGACATGCCCAAGCGCCGTGCGTTCATGCATCTCGACACGGTGATGACGATGGTCGACGGCGACACCTTCACGCAGTACGCGGGCCTCGGCATGCTCCGTTCGTACACCATCGAGCCGGGCGGCGACGGCCGGGAACTGAAGGTCACCGACCACCCGCCGGAGCATATGCACCGCGCCATCGCGGCGGCCCTGGGCCTGGCCGAGATCCGGGTGCTCACCGCCACCCAGGACGTGCACTCGGCCGCCCGGGAGCAGTGGGACGACGGCTGCAACGTGCTCGCCGTCGAGCCCGGTGTGGTCGTCGCCTACGAGCGCAATGTCACCACCAACACCCATCTGCGCCGACAGGGCGTCGAGGTGATCGAGATCCCCGGCAGCGAGCTGGGCCGGGGGCGCGGCGGGCCGCGGTGCATGAGCTGTCCGGTCGAGCGCGCGGCCGTGTAGAACGCGCCGCCCGTCGTATAGCAAGTCGTATAGCAATACGGGCGATCGTATATAGTTCCAGTTTCCGGTCCATGCCACCCACCCCTCCTCTCTGCGCCCCAGGAGCAGCCACCATGGCGATACACCTCGCAGGCCGCCACTTCCTCAAGGAGCTGGACTTCACGGACGAGGAGTTCCGCGGCCTGATCGAGCTCGCCGCCGAACTGAAGGCCGCGAAGAAGGCGGGCACCGAGGTCCAGCGGCTGCGCGGCAGGAACATCGCGCTGATCTTCGAGAAGCCCTCGACCCGTACCCGCTGCGCCTTCGAGGTGGCGGCGGCGGACCAGGGCGCGGCCACGACCTATATCGACCCGGCGGGTTCGCACATCGGGAAGAAGGAGTCGGCGAAGGACACCGCCCGGGTGCTCGGGCGGATGTTCGACGGCATCGAGTTCCGCGGGGACTCCCAGGCCACCGTCGAGGAACTGGCCGCGCACGCGGGGGTGCCGGTCTTCAACGGCCTCACGGACGACTGGCACCCCACCCAGATGCTCGCCGATGTGCTCACCATGACCGAGCACAGCGCCAAGCCCCTGACGGAGATCGCCTTCGCCTACCTCGGCGACGCCCGCTTCAACATGGGCAATTCGTACCTGGTCACGGGCGCGCTGCTGGGCATGGACGTACGGCTCGTCGCGCCGCGCGCCTACTGGCCGGCCGAGGAGATCCTCACCCTGGCCCGAGAGATGGCCGAGCGGAGCGGGGCGCGCCTCACCCTCACCGACGACATCAAGGAAGGCGTCGCGGGCGCCGACTTCGTGGCCACCGACGTCTGGGTCTCGATGGGGGAGGCCAAGGAGGTCTGGGACGAGCGGATCGCCGCGCTCGGTCCGTACGCCGTGACCATGGACGTCCTGCGCGCGACCGGGAACCCCGAGGTGAAGTTCCTGCACTGCCTGCCGGCCTTCCACGACCTCGACACGGCGGTCGGCCGCGAGATCCACGAGCGCCACGGGCTGACCGAGCTGGAGGTCACCGACGAGGTCTTCGAGTCGGCGCACTCCGTCGTCTTCGACGAGGCGGAGAACCGGCTGCACACGATCAAGGCCGTACTGGTCGCCACCCTGGCCCGGGACGGCGCTCCCGTCTGACGCCCCCGCCCGGCCCCCGCCCGGCCCCCGGGGCCGTGACGCCTTCGCGGGGCAGCCGTCCGGCGCCCCCCGGCGGTCAGCAGGTGGGGAGCGTGAACCAGACGGCCTTGCCCCGATCCGTCGGGCGGTGGCCGCAGGCCGCGCTGAGCGTATGGATCAGCAGCAGGCCGCGGCCGTTCTCCTGCCAGGGATCGGGCATCGCCCCGAACCCCGCACGCGAGAGATTGCCCGGCGGCGCCGGGTCGCGGTCGTGCACCTCGACCTGGCAGCCGGTCGGCAGGAGCTCCACGACCAGCTCGATCGGATCGTTCCCCGGTGTGTGCTTGATGGCGTTGGCGACCAGTTCCGCCGTGAGCAGCTCTGCCGTGTCGCTGTCGGCCATGTCCGCGAGATGCGCGATCGCCGTCCGGACCAGGGCGCGCGCGAGCGGTACGGCTTCCGCACTGTGGGGCAGCGCGACGCGCCACGAGGGGAGGCCTGAGGTTTCCGGCACGGCGGGTGGTCCGATCAGCGTGGTTCGGGGGGTGTTGAGGGTCGGAAGTGCTACCGGCTTCAACTTTACGGAGCGTAAGGGCGCGGGCAAGAGGCGGCGGCCCGCCGGAGAAGGGACTTCGGTCCTGCCCGGATCGGGACCTTCGGCAGGGGTCCCGGGAGGAGCGGGCAGAGGTCCCGGGGCGGCGCGGCCCTGCTCTGATCCCTCCACCGCGGTCACCGCCCCGCGACGCGACCGCTTGTGCGCTTGTCCGCTCATCCGCGCGGGACTGCTTGTCCGCGTGGGATCGCCTGTCCGCGGGGGGACCGGTTGCCTGCGCGGGACCGGCCGCACCGGCCGTCCCTCATACGACAGCGGCCGCCGGCTGTGCCTGTCCCCCCGTGCGGACAGGCACAACCGACGGCTGGATCCGGGTCGGTCAGGCGGTGATGGGGGTGGTCTGGGTGCACTTCTTCCACTCGACCCAGGGACGTGTGCCGCCGCTCTGGGGGCCGGTGGCGTAGGTCGGGTCGCCGGTGATGGTCTGTTCCTTGTGTTCGTGGGTGATGTCGATGCCGAAGAGCTTGAAGCCCATGGTGACCTGTCCCGCGGAGATGCCGAAGCCGATGCCGAGGGAGGCGTTCCACCAGTCGGTGTTGGCCTTGTAGTCGAGGCGGGAGAGTTTGCCCTTGTCGTGCAGGAGGCGTTCCAGGGGTCCGGCGTCGGCGCCGGGTGCCTCGGCCGCGTCGGAGGGTGAGGGCAGGGCGTCGCCGGCGGGGAAGTCGCCGCGTCCGCGCAGCCAGTCCTCGACGAGGGTGCTGTCGGCGTCGTTGTCGAGGACGAGTTCGGCGGACTCGGTGTGGATCTGGGACTCGATCTCCCCGCCGCCCCCGCCGACGTCGATCGTCACGGGGCCCGCGTTGGCGCCCGCGCCGACATTGACGCCGGGGCCCTCGCCGGCCTCCTCGCTGGTGGTGATCACCATCTTCTGGGGGCGGTGCGGCTGTCCGTTCTTCTCCTCCTCGTCGTACATGGCCGCGTCGTAGGTGACGGCCACCTGCTGCATCCGGGTGCCGGTGACCTGGCCCACCTCACCGGCCTTGCCGCTGACGGAGAAGGTGTAGACGAAGGTGACCTTGCCCGCGTCCGGCCCGGTGTTGGTCCGCAGGACCACCACGTCCTCGGTCATGGAGCCGCTGATCAGGTCCGTCGAAACGCTGCCGAGGTCCTTGGGCTTGCCGTCCTTGCCGCCCTCCCCGGTGCCCTTGGTGAACGACTTGCCGAAACTCACCCCGCCGGAGGCCTCGGTGGTCGTCTTGGTGATGTCGACGTCCGGCATCCGCTCCGGGTTGGTCTTCTCCATCTGCGACATGGCGTTGTTGCTGCACCCGACCTGGCTGATGGGAGAGACGGGGGAGCCGACCATGGCGCGGCAGATGGCTTGCTCGTTGAGCGCCTCGGCAAAGGCCTTGGCGTCGGCGAGATTGGCCTCCAGATCGGCCTGCGGATTGTCGGTCTTGTGGCTGCCGAACATCCACTGGCCGCCGCTGCCGCTGCCCCTGGCGTAGGTGCCGCTCAGCGAGGCGCTGCCGCCCCAGTCCTTCAGCCCGGGGATCCCGGCGGAGACGCTGGCCGTGACCCCGACACTGCTGTCCGTCACCCGCTCCACGGTGACCGTGCCGTCGGACCACTGCTGGACCTTGAGCTGGTCCGAGCCGCTGATCTTGATGAAGAGGATCTGGATGACGACGGTGTCCTTGGTCTGGTCCTGCGACAGCAGACACTTCGCGGGCTGGAAGGGGTCGTCGGGAGGTACGACGGGATCCTCACCGTCGCCTCCGCCGCCTCCGTCGTCCCCGTCGCCGCCGCCGTCCTCACCCGAGGCGCACCCGGCGGGGACATTGTCCGCGTGAACGATTCTGCATACGGCGTTCTTGAGCCCGACCGCCTCGTCGTCGGGCACCGTCAGCCCGACGATCGCCGCCACGATCAGGGCGACGACCCCGACCAGCGCGACATACTCCACCCCGCCCTGGCCTTTATCGCCATGCGCATGCCAAGCCGGGAGACCTCTGGCGCCCCTCACGCTTCACTCCTCACCCACGCCGTAGCCGTTCCCCCGAACGGAACGCAGCGTAAGAACGAACCTGGGCCCAACGGCAGGGTCCCCGGACCCACTTGTGGGCCCAAGATCGCCGAGACGCGTGCCGCGGTGTACCGGCCGTGCCACAGAGCCGGTACGAGCCTGTTCTGACACTCCGTCGGCCCCTGCTGGCCGTCGCGCGAAGACGGATATGCTGCCGCACAGCCGAACGCCCTGATGTCTCCGCTGACCTGGGCAACTCCACCCTGAGGCAGAAGAGGATCATTGGTGGGACCCGGTCCGTCCCGGCACGCGACGCAGTGCCCCCGGCGCCCGACGAGCGCATCGATCTCGTCAGTTCTCTGTCCTGAGTTCCCTGTTCTATGACCCATGGAAAGGAGTGACCCGTGCCACCCGAGATAGTGGGGCGTGAAGGTCCTCTCGCCGGCCGAAGGTTCCCGGTCGGCGACACCTCGATCACCTTCGGCCGCAAGAACGACAACAGTGTGGTCATCGCCAGCGGCAGCGCCTCACGTTTTCACGCGGAGGTAGTGCGCGAGCCCGACGGCTATGTCCTGCACGACCGGGGAAGCAGCAACGGAACGCTGGTCAACGGGGAGCGTGTGACCTCGCGCAGACTGGTCCCCGGCGATGTGATCACGATCGGCGACGAGACCTTCTGTTTCGAGGCGGCCGACGCGGTGGCGACGGTCCTGCTCCCGGCGTCCGCCCCTTCCGGTCCTTCCGCCCCGGCGCCCGACCCGGGACCGGTCCTACAGGTCACGGTCTCGGGCGGCGGCCCCGTCGGACTGAGTTTCGCCCTGCTCCTCGAACGCCTCATGGGCGCACGGGTGTTCGTCACGGTGTACGACGGCCGCTGGACCCAGGACGGGTCGCGGGTCGTCTGGAAGAACGAGGGGCAGGGGAACGTCCGGCGGCAGCAGGTCGTCACCATCCAGAGCCGTCAGTATCTGAATCTTCCCGAGGAGGTCCAGGCGCGGTTGTTCAGCGCCGAGTCGTACACCGAGATGTGGCCGGCCGGCCCCGATTCGATCCGCGGCTACAGCCCGCGGAACATCCGGATCGCTTATATCGAAGACACGTTGCTTGAGATAGCGAACGAGAAGACCGACCGTATCCGGCTCGTCCCCGCCCGGTTCGACCCGGTCGAGCACCATGACGATCTCGTCAAGGACCATGTGCTCGCCATCTGCGAGGGAGGCCGCTCCCGCACGCGCGAGCACTTCACCGACAAGTTCGGCAACGCCGACAAGTCGATCTACTCGCTGAACGGGCAGCACGTCCAGGACGTCGTGCTGGGCCTGCGGGTCAAGTCCGATCTGCCGGACCCCATGACGGTGCTGCTGACCGTGGCCCAGAACCGCTTCCTGCTGAACTCCCTGCGTGGCGAGGGATTTCTCAATATGCGCCTCACCGACACCGAGGCCAAGGAAGTCGTCGGTATCGATCCCGTACGCCATGTGTTCGAGGACTGCATCGCCTCACGCCCCTGTGTGATGGGGCGTGACGACGACGGTGACTTCCACTGCTCGACACACGGCACGCTGTTCCTGCCCGCCCTGGTCAGGGGCTCGGCGTTGTGGAAGCGGGTCGTGGAAGGGCTGGCGTTCTTCGGCGTGGCCGAGGAGAACCTGAGCGCCGTCACCGCGTTCCGGCTGAACATGGTGCAGCGGCCGCGCTTCACCGGCCAGTTGTTCTCCACGACCTCGACCACCCCCGGGACCTATGGATTCCTGCTCGGGGACGCCGCCAACGCGATCCACTTCTGGCCGGGACGCGGACTCAACACCGGCCTGGCGTCGGCCACCTCCCTGGCACGGTCGCTGGACAACGCCTGGCGCGGAAAGCCGTTCCGCGACGCCGACTTCCTCCGTCATGAGGCGGCGATGTCGATGCTCCAGTACCGGCAGAAGAGCCGCGCCTGGAAGGCGATGGTGACCACCGACGAGCAGGGGGCCACGCACGCGATCAAGGACAGGATCGCGCGGAGCATCGAGGACGCCGCCGGGACGGCCCTCGACAAGGAAGCCGACATCGAGGCGCTCATGGAGCAGTTGCGCGAGATCCGCACCCGGCTGTCGCCGCGCATTCCCGGTATGCCCGACGACTCCACCCTCCGGGATCATCTGCGGACGATGAAGGGCGAGACCCTGCGGACGCTGCGCGAGAGCGGAGCCTGGGACACGTTGATCGTCGGCGGTGAGGAGGTCGACATCGACATCTTCTACCGCCAGGACGTTCCCGTTCCGGCTCTCGTGGAAGGGAGCCTGAGCCGCGAGGGCTGAACGGCCCCCCCGGGGCCGCGAGCAACGCGCCGCGAGCGACTCCGCGCACGGCATCACCGCGCACGGCATCGCCGTGCTCTGTCGGCCCGCTTCACCTCGGAGAAGCGGGCCGATCTCATGCGCGCGTGCTGGTGAGGATGTCCTGATACGCGGCGCCGAAGCAGTCGACCATGGTTTTGAGCTCGGCGTCGGAACTGATCAGCGGCGGTGCGAAGGCGATGGTGTCGCCTATCGCCCGTACGAGCACACCGTGTTCGGCGGACCTCGCCATCAGGGCCGCGCCCAGTTCGCCCGGCGCGAGGCCGGTGGAGGACGGGTCGAAGGTGACGGCGCCGAGGAAACCGTACGACCGGACATCACGCACCAGTTCGGCGTCCCGGAACATTCCGAGGCCCTCCGCCAGCACCGGGGCCGTCCTGCGCACATAGTCCGGGATGTCGTACTCCGCCAGCAGGGCGAGGGACTCACGGGCGACGGCCGCGGCCACGGGGTGGCCCGAGTAGGTGAAGCCATGGCCGAACGTACCGATCTCGGCGGAGCCCGTGGTGAGGGCGTCGACCACCCGCTCCGCCACCATCAGCGCGGAGATGGGCATATACGCGGAGGAGAGCCCCTTGGCGAGAGTGATCATGTCCGGACGGAGGCCGAACTCCGTGGTCGCGAACAGAGCACCGAGGCGGCCGAACGCGGTGATCACCTCGTCGGCGATGAACAGGATGTCGTGACGGGCCAGGATCTCCTGCACCCGCGCGTAATAGCCGGGCGGCGGGAAGATGACGCCTCCGGCGCCGAGTACGGGTTCCCCGATGAACGCGGCGATGGTGTCGGCGCCCTCGCGGTCGATGAGCTCCTCCAGACGCGCGACGAGGAGGTCGACGAACTGATCGGTCGTCAGGCCCTCGGCGTCCGGGCCGTGGGGGTCGGGGCAGGTCACCTTCGGGAAAGACGGCAGTGGCAGCCCGAACCCCTGGTGTATCTGGGGTACGCCGGTGGCCGAGGTGGCCGCGACGGTGGTCCCGTGGTAGCCGTTCTCCTGCGAGATGATCTTCCTTCGCTCCGGACGGCCCAGGCTCCGGTGGTAGTACCAAGCGATCTTGAACGCGCTGTCGTTCGCCTCGGCTCCCGAATTGGCGAAGAAGGTGCGGCCCATCGGCAAGGGGGAGATCCGGGCGAGATCGTCGGCGAGTGCCAGTGAGACATCGGTGGTGCGGTGGCCGAAGGAGGCGTAGAAGGGCAGTTTGGCCATCTGATCGGCGGCGGCCCTGACGAGACGGGGCTGGCTGTAGCCGAGATTCGCGCACAGGATGCTGGAGACGGCGTCGAGATAGGAACGGCCCTGGCTGTCCCACACCTTCACGCCTTCCCCGCGAACGATCACATGCGGTTCGGTGTCCAGGTGAGGGGGGCTGTGGGGTTCGAGCATGGTGGTCGGCTGCGCAGACATGGTTGCTCCTTAGGTCCGCTGGTTCCGGTGCGCGTCAGCGGACGGGCGCTCTGGAGTTTCGGCCGCGGAATGATGACCGGGCGGGCGCGGCGGACGAGCCGTTTCGGCACGTCGGCCACGGCGGCGTGGAGGCGTGGTGAGCCTCGCGCACCCTGGGGGACCGGGCCGATCTGTTCTGTCAGGTCCCGAAGGTTCACTTCGGGACATTTGACTCATTTAGTGTACTCGGCGCCTCCGGCTGTGGAGGAGGAGTGTCGCCTCCGCCCCATGCCCCCGCCTCTGCCCGTCCCCCGCCGGGCCGGACGCCGTCCATGGGGGCGGAGATATTGCCGTTTGATTTTCCGGAGACCTCTCCGGTACCGTCCGGAGTGTTCCGGAGACCTCTCCGGATGCATCCCCGTTGAGGATTCCCGTTGAGGACCTCCGGTGAGGAGTTCGCGTGAAGTACATCAAGCTCGGCCGTACCGGTCTCGACGTCTCGCCGATCGCGATCGGCGCGATGACCTATGGCGAGCCCGGACGCGGTCATCCGGTCTGGTCGCTCGCAGAGGACGACAGCCGTTCGCTGATCAGGCACGCTCTCGAAGCGGGCATCAACTTCTTCGACACCGCCAACATGTACTCGCAGGGGTCCAGCGAGGAGATCCTGGGGCGGGCGCTGAAGGACTTCGCCGATCGGGACGACGTGGTCATCGCGACCAAGCTGCGCCACCCCATGCGGCAGGGCCCGAACGGCAAGGGCCTCTCACGCAAGGCGATCATGACCGAGGTCGAGCACAGCCTGCGCCGCCTCGGCACCGACTACATCGATCTCTACCAGACCCATCGCAACGACCCGTCCACCCCGGTCGAGGAGACCCTTGAGGCCCTGCACGACCTGGTCAAGGCGGGCAAGGTGCGCTATCTGGGCGCCTCGTCCATGCGTGCCTGGGAGTTCGCCAGGGCGCTGCATCTGCAGAAGCAGCACGGCTGGGCGCGGTTCGTGTCCATGCAGGACCACTACAACCTCCTCGCCCGTGAGGAGGAGCGCGAGATGATCCCGCTCTGCCTCGACGAGGGCGTCGGCACGATCGTGTGGAGTCCCCTCGCCCGCGGCCGGCTCGCGAGGGCCTGGGACGACGCCAAGGCCACCGCCCGCGGCGCCGACGACGGGTTCGCCGACATGCTCTACACCCCGCTGACCGAGGACTCCGATCGTGCCGTCGTGGACGCGGTGGGGAGGGTCGCCGAGGGCCGGGGTGTCTCTCGCGCCCAGGTCGCCCTGGCCTGGCTGCGGGGCAAGGCCGTTGTCACCGCCCCGCTGGTCGGCGCCGGCCGCCCCTCGCACATCGACGACGCCGTCTCCTCCCTCGACATCGATCTCACCGAGGACGAGATCCGCGTGCTGGAGGCGCCCTACACGCCCCGCCACGACTTCCAGGGCATCTCCGACGACCGCGAACTGCGGCGCGTCATGGCGCGGTTGCCCCAGTTCACCACCGCGAGCTGACGGAGAGGGAACAAGTGTGCCGGAGCCGTGGGGGCCGTCGGTCCGCACCACGAGCCGCGGGCGGGCCGGCCTAATCGACGAGCGGGTGCCGGCGGATGAACGCGATGACGGTCCGCGCGACGAGGGCCGGATCCTCCAGCGGCATCGCATGGCTGACGCCGGGGAGGGAGATCTGTTCGGCATGGGCCAGGCGCTTCGCCAGCGCGCGGTTCCGCGCCCGGTAGGGGCTGTTGAGGCGCTCCCCCTCGGCTCCGTCGACCAGGAGAGCCGGCTGCCCGAGGTCGCCGAGACCGGCGGCGTCGGAATCCCACCCGGCCAGTGCGCCGATCTCGTGCTCGAAGAAGTAGCGCCCGCTGCGGATCGACTCCTCAAGACCTTCGGGGCCCAGGGCGCGCCTGAAGACATCCCGGTAACCGGGACCGCACACGCT
This sequence comes from Streptomyces sp. NPDC002018, assembly GCF_042890865.1. Lineage (NCBI taxonomy): Bacteria > Bacillati > Actinomycetota > Actinomycetes > Kitasatosporales > Streptomycetaceae > Streptomyces > Streptomyces sp. NPDC002018. Next base: position 157,441 of record NZ_JBIASO010000014.1, on the reverse strand, counting down.
TCCGGGGAAGAAACCGAACGCCCGCGGAAGATCCCCTTCCTTCGCGGCGCGGATCGCGTCGCGCATGGCGTCGCTCCTCGGCTCGTCCGGGGCGTAGGGGAACGCCGGTTCCATGAGCGTGAGCGACCGTACGAGCCGGGGATACGCGGACGCCAGCTCCAGGGCGATGCTGCCCCCGCTGGAATGGCCGACCACATGGGCCCGCTCGATCTTCCGGGCCTTCAGCACCTCGGCGAGGTGCCGGGCGTGGTCGGCCAGGCTCAGCCCACCGCTCTTGTCGCGACTGCCGCCGTAACCCGCTCGATGCGTGAGCACGACCCGGTAGCCGTTCAGCAACGGGGCGACCCGGTCGAACCAGGCGGCACCGAACGAGGCGTGCACAAGCAGTACCGGTTCACCGTCGCCTTCGTCCCGGAAGGCGATGTCCGCGTCGCGCAGACCGAGGTGATGGACGGTTGCCATGAGTGATCACGTCCGTAGGGGAGTGAACCGGATCAGCTCCTTCACGCGAACCATGATCCCGTTGTCCGACACATCGCGCATCCGTGCGTCCACGCATCCCGGAGCAGGTCCGACGGGGGGAGACCGGCCATGCGCGGACTTCTGCTGCCGTAGGATCAAAACGGAGGCTTCTCCGCCAGCAGCCGTGATGCCGACGGAGAGGACTCGGACCCGCAGACGAACCTGCCGCCCGGAGGCACCGTGACCACCCAGGACGGACCTCAGCGCGCCGACGCGCTGAAGAACCGGGAGCACATCCTCCAGGTCGCCCACGAGGCCTTCGCCGAGTCGGCCACCACGTCACTCAACGCCATCGCCAAGCGGGCAGGTGTCGGGCCGGGCACCCTGTACCGCCACTTCCCGACCCGCGAGGACCTGATCCTGGCCGTGTACCGGCACGATGTGAAGCGCCTGGTCGACTCGGCGGACGATGTGCTCAGGGCGCACACACCGCTCGACGCCTTCACCGTGTGGTTCGAGACGCTCGCCGACTACATCCGGGTCAAGCACGGCCTCGGCGAGGCCCTGTACAGCGCCACCGTGCAGGAGGCCATCAACGAGACATACGCCCCGGTCCTCGCCGCGGTCGCCACACTGCTGCGCGCCTGCGAACGGGAGGGCAGCGTCCGCCCGGGACTCGACCCCGCGGACGTCCTCCTCCTGATGGGTTTCCTCTGGCGCGTCGGCGCGGACAGCGACGGACACGCGCAGGGACGGCGCATCACCGACCTCGTCATCGAGGGCCTCCGGCCTCGCGACTGACGCGCACGGCCGCCACTCGACGTGCGGATCGTCGCGGCGCCCGCCGGTCAGAGGCGTTGGTCGCGCAGCAGGTGATCCGCATGCCGTCCGCGTCCGTGATCCTCAACTCGGCTCCGGGACGCGGTCGTTCCCTGCGGACGATCAGCCGCATGCCCTTCGGCCGGCCGTCCAGCGGCTTGCCCGTGACCTCGGCGGCCCAGGACCGGGCCCCGTCGCGGATCGTGCCGTCGGCCTCGACGGCCGGCGTCCAGGCCGACGCCGGGCTCCTGGCCGTCAGTTCTTCTTCAGCTCCTCGGCGAGCATCACCAGGATGCCGCTGGGACCGCGGAGGTACGTGAGCTTGTACACGTCCTCATAGGTGGCCACACCGCGAAGCGGACGGCATCCGTGCTGTGCGGCTACCTCAAGGGCTTTGTCGAGGTCGTCGACCGAGAAGGCGACGCGATGCATGCCAATCTCGTTGGGGAGAGTGGGCTTCGACTCGATCGCTTCGGGGTGGATGTACTCGAAGAGCTCAAGGCGACCGTGACCGTCCGGCGTCTGGAGCATCGCGATGTTGGCGTGATTGCCATCAAGGCCGACGGCAGTGTCGGTCCACTCACCACTGACCGTGTCACGGCCGACGACCGTGAGACCGAGGTCGGTGAAAAAGGAGATCGTTGCTTCGAGGTCGCGAACGGCGATGCCGACGTTCTCAAGTCTGATGGCCATGCTGTGCATGCTACCGAGCCGGCGGGAAAAGGCTTGCTGATGCACGGAGATGGCCGGTGACCCCGGCGAGCGTGCGCGGCGCCCACCACGCACGAGCTCGCCGGCGCCCCGGGGAGTCAGCCCGTGGCGGTGTTGTAGTTGACGATGCGCTCCACCATGAGAGCGACCGCACCGGCCAGTGGGCTGTCCGCCTCTTTGCCCACCACGTCGGGTAGCCGGTGCGCCTCCTCCTCGGTGGCCGCCACCATGCCCCAGAACGCGTTGAAGCCCGCAGGATCCGCAGGCTTTTCGGCGGCTGCCCGGACTGTCATGACGCCGCCCCCTTCGACCACGGCCAGCGCGCCCATCTGCCGCAGTGTGCCGGGATCCCGCTCTTCTGCGGCCACGACGCTCCAGCCCGCCACCCCTATGTGCCGCAACGCGGCGAGAAGACTGCCGGCACTGCCCGCGCCCGTGACAACGATGTCAGGCAGAACGAGGGCCACCGGCCCCCGCGTCATCGGCAGGGCGGACCGGATGGCCCCGTCGAGCCCCGGTTCGAACGACTCGTCCTGGTAGACGAAGACCAGCTGAAAGGTCTCGGCATAGCGCGCGAGATAACTCACCGTGTCCAGCTTGTGTGTTCTGAAGACGACGACCACGCGCACGTTCAGTCCGCTGTCGGCCAGTTCGACAACAGCCTCCAGGCTGCGGTCCAGCACGGTGACCCCAGGAGCCAGACAGTGCAGTTCCTTCGAGTAGGGCGCCCCGAAGCGCGTTGCGAATCCGGCGCAGGGCAGGATGACCGAGACATCGGGGATGGGCACGGACGAACTCTGCATGGAGGGGCTCTCAGGTTGTGTTGACGATCGGGAACCGTGCGCGTCTCGCCGGGTACGGGCGGCCCGGGGCCGACGCCGCACCGTCGGCCTGAAAGGCACGCCGGCGCTCACCGTAGTCACCGAGGACGGCTCCACGCGAGAGGGAGTGTTGATCGACGTACGCTGTTGCCGCACATCCGCTACGGCCGACGCGTCGCCGTCACCGAGGACCGCTCGACGCCTGGGCGGGCATGGGCCGAAACGCAGGGGAAGACAGAACGAAAGAGGACGCGGAATGCGGGTGCTGTTGTCCACGTACGGGACGCGTGGCGATGTCGAACCACTGGTGGCACTCGCGGTGCGGCTCCAGGCGCTCGGCGCGGAGGTGCGGATGTGCGCCCCGCCGGACGAGGAGTTCGCGGAGCGGCTGTCAGGTATCGGGGTACAACTGGTGCCGGTCGGGCCACCGGTGCGGGAGTTGATGCGCGGGACGACTCTGCCGTCGGCGGCGGAGCTGTCCCGGTACCGGACCGAGATGGTCGACGCGCAATTCGACATCTTCCCCGCGGCGGCCGACGGATGTGACGTGCTGGTGGCGGCCGGCCTGGCGCAGATCGCCGCGCGGTCCGTGGCCGAGGCCGCGGGCATCCGCTATGTGTACGCGAGCTATTCGGCGGTCAACCTGCCGTCGCCGCACCATGCGCCGCCACCGCGGCCGGGCTGGCCGGAGCCGGAGGTGAACGACAACCGGACGCTGTGGGAGCTGGACGCCCACCACGTGAACGCGCAATTCGGCGAGACGCTCAACCGCCACCGGGCATCGATGGGTCTGCCACCGGTGGACAACGTCCGCGACCATGTCTTCACCGGCCGGCCGTGGCTGGCGGCGGACCCGGTCCTGGGACCGTGGCGGGAGACCCCGGGCCTCGACGTGGTTCAGACGGGTGCGTGGACCCTGGCGGACGAACGCCCGCTCCCGGCCGGACTGGTGACGTTCCTGGACGCCGGCGAGCCGCCGGTCTACGTGGGTTTCGGCAGCATGCGCCCGTCGCCGGACATCGCCCGCAGGGCCATCGAGGCGATCCGCGCACAAGGTCAGCGCGCACTCGTCTCCCGTGGCTGGGCGGACCTGGACCTGCTCGACGACCGGGACGACTGCTTCGCCGTCGGCGAGGTCAACCAACAGCGTCTGTTCGGCAGGGTGGCCGCCGTGGTGCACCACGGCGGCGCGGGCACGACGATGACGGCCGCCCGTGCGGGCGTGCCGCAAGTGGTGGTGGCCCTCCATCTGGCGGACAACCCGTACTGGGCCGGCCGGGTGGCAGACCTGGAGATCGGCGCGGTACCCGAGGGTCCGACTCCGACCACCGAGTCCCTGGGCGTCGCGTTCAAGACGGCCCTGGCACCCGGGACCCGCGCGCGGGCCAAGGCTCTGGGCACCAGGATCCGCACCGACGGAGCGACGGTGGCCGCGAGGCTGCTGCTCGACGCCCGCCGGTGAGCGAGGCCGGCCCGGCCCGCCGGCCTCGGACGACGCCATCACGCGAGAGCGCCGAGGCCGGTGCAGCCTAAGCCCGGACAGCGCCGAGGCCGGACCGCGGACCGCAGCCCGTGGCAGCCCCCGCTCGGGCGTCGAGTCCTCGGGCGTTGAGTCCCAGAGAAGCCCCACCGGTGCCGCCGCCCCCTTCCGAACCAGCGTTCAGCCTGGCCGGGGAGGGGGCTGCGGCCCTTGAGGATCAGATGTCGCGGAAGATCTCGATCTGTGCGCCCACCGAGTTGAGGCGTTCCGCCAGGTCCTCGTAGCCCCGGTTGATGACATAGACATTGCGCAGGACGGATGTGCCCTCGGCGGCCATCATCGCCAGCAGGACGACCACGGCGGGGCGCAGGGCGGGCGGGCACATCATTTCGGCGGCGCGCCAGCGGGTGGGGCCCTCGACCAGGACGCGGTGGGGGTCGAGGAGCTGGAGCCGGCCGCCCAGACGGTTGAGGTCCGTCAGATAGATGGCGCGGTTGTCGTAGACCCAGTCGTGGATCAGCGTCTTGCCCTGGGCCACCGCCGCGATCGCGGCGAAGAACGGCACGTTGTCGATGTTCAGCCCGGGGAAGGGCATCGGGTGGATCTTGTCGATCGGGGCCTCCAGCTTGGAGGGCCTTACGGTCAGGTCCACAAGCCGGGTGCGGCCGTTGTCGGCGGAGTACTCGGTGGACCTGTCGTGGTCGAGGCCCATCTCCTCCAGCACGGCCAGCTCGATCTCCAGGAACTCGATCGGCACCCGGCGGATGGTGAGCTGGGACTCGGTGACCACGGCGGCGGCGATCAGGCTCATCGCCTCGACCGGGTCCTCGGAGGGGGAGTAGTCCACGTCCACGTCGATGCTCGGCACCCCGTGGACGGTCAGGGTGGTCGTGCCGATGCCGTCGACCCGTACGCCCAGCGCTTCGAGGAAGAAGCACAGGTCCTGGACCATGTAGTTGGACGAGGCGTTGCGGATGACGGTCGCGCCGTCATGGCGGGCGGCGGCCAGCAGGGCGTTCTCGGTGACGGTGTCGCCGCGTTCGGTCAGCACGATGGGACGGCCCGGGACGATCGAGCGGTCCACCTGGGCGTGGTAGAGGCCCTCGGTCGCGGCGATGTCCAGCCCGAACCGGCGCAGGGCGATCATATGCGGCTCGATGGTGCGCGTACCGAGGTCGCAGCCGCCCGCGTAGGGCAGCCGGAAGCTGTCCATCCGGTGCAGCAGCGGGCCGAGGAACATGATGATGGAGCGGGTACGGCGGGCGGCCTCCGCGTCGATCGCCTCCATGTCCAGCTCGGCGGGCGGCACGATCTCCAGGTCGACCCCGTCGTTGATCCAGCGGGTCCGCACGCCGATGGAGTTCAGCACCTCCAGGAGCCGGAACACCTCCTCGATGCGCGCCACCCGGCGCAGTACCGTACGGCCCTTGTTCAGCAGGGAGCCGCAGAGCAGTGCCACACACGCGTTCTTGCTCGTCTTGACATCGATGGCGCCGGAGAGCCGGCGTCCGCCGACCACCCGCAGATGCATGGGCCCGGCGTAGCCGAGCGACACGATTTCACTGTCGAGCGCCTCACCGATGCGCGCGATCATCTCAAGGCTGATGTTCTGGTTACCGCGCTCGATGCGGTTCACCGCGCTCTGGCTGGTGGCCAGGGCCTCGGCGAGCTGGGTCTGTGTCCAGCCCCGGTGCTGGCGCGCGTCTCGGATGAGCTTGCCGATGCGTACGAGGTAGTCGTCTGCCATAGAGGCAGGTTATCTCAGTTGTGAGATAAGAGTGATACCGGTGAGTGCCGTTGGAGTGACGGCCACCCGGGGGTATCCGGACCGGGCCACGGGTGTATGACGAGGAGGATTGTCCGGTTGTGTGACCGGAATACTCCCCGTGACGCGCCCAAGGCAGCCCGGGGCGGACATCCCGGACGTATGCCCGGGGCGGCCACCCACGTCCGATCCTGTGCACCCGGGGGCCGCCCCGGCAACCGCTGCGCCGCCGTACGGGTGATCAGACGGGCTTGACCCCGGGCCGGCCCGCCTCGGTCACGAAGGAGGCGCGGGTCGAGATGGGGGCGCCGGCGGTGGTCACATACGGGAGCACCCGGAAATCGGCGCGGCAGGTGTTCCGGGTCAAGGTGCAACGGACGTATCCGCGCTGGAAGTTGGTGAACTTGATATGCGGGTTGGCCGCGAGCAGATTCGCCCCCGAGGGGTCCAGGTCCATACCGTCCTTGCCGGTCGCGATGGAGCTGCCGACGAATTCGACACCGATCGTCGGTGAGTCCGGTTCGTCGTAGTTCCGCTTGAGATCGGCGGCGAGATGGCGGTGCATATCGCCGGTCAGTACGACGGGATTACTGACACCGCGGTCGGCGAACTGCTGGAAGAGCCGCTGGCGCGAGGCCGCGTAGCCGTCCCAGAAGTCCATGACGAACGACTGGCCGGTCCCCGGATCGGTGTCGACCTGGCCGACGGGGATCTGCTGGGGGAGGAGATTCCAGGTCGCGTCGGAGTGTCCGAGGCCGCGGTAGAGCCACTGCTCCTGCTCCGTGCCGAGGATGCTGCGCTCGGGCAGCAGCCGCTCGCCGCAGCCGCTCCTGGTGCCGTCGCCGCACGGCTGGTCGTCACGGAAGAGCCGGGTGTCGAGGATATGGAACGTGGCCATCCGGCCGTACCGCAGGCTCCGGTACATCCGGGCGCTGAAGCCCCTCGGCTTGTTCGGCAGCCGCAGCGGAAGGTGTTCGTAGTACGCCTGGAACCCCGCCGCGGCCCGCACGCGGAAGACCGCGGGATCCTGGTCGGTCTCGTTGTCCAGCTTGGAGATGTCGCGCGCCCAGTTGTCCTCGACCTCGTGGTCGTCCCAGACCACGGCCCACGGATGGGCCTGGTGGGCGGCGATGAGATCGGGATCGAAGCGGTGCAGGGCGTGCCGGTTCCGGTACTGCGTCAGATCCATCGGTTCGGGCCTCAGTTCGGCGGCCACCGGGACCTTGCGTACGCCGCCCATCGCGTCGATGGGGTTCTCGTAGATGTAGTCGCCGAGATGGAGGACGAGGTCGAGGTCCTCCTCGGCGAGATGGCGGTACGCGGTGTAGAAGCCCTCGAACCACGCCTGACAGGAGGCGAAGGCGAACTTCACCGACTTGGGACGGCTGAACGGCGACGGCGCGGTGCGGGTCCGGCCGACGGGACTGAGCACTCCGCCGGCCCGGAAGCGGTAATAGTACTGACGTCCCGCCGACAGCCCCGAGACCTCGACATGGACCGAGTGGGCGAGTTCGGCCACCGCGCGGGCCCGCCCTCTGCGGACGACCGAACGGAAGCGTTCGTCGGTCGCCACCTCCCAGTGGACGTCGACGGGGTACGGCGCCATCCCGCCGGTGCCGTCGGGGGCGAGCGGATGGGGCGCGAGCCGGGTCCACAGCACGAATCCGTCCGGCCAGGGATCGCCGGACGCGACGCCCAGGGTGAAGGGGTTCTCGCGGAACCGCCCCGCGGCTCTGGCGCTGTGGGCCGTCAGTCCGCTCGCGGCGAGTGCCAGCGCGGCCGTTCCCGCGCCGAGCACGGCCCGTCTTTCGAGGCCTCTGATGCCGCCGGTTCCACTGTTCATTCTCATGAAGTCTGGTCCGTTCGTCGTGCGTGGTCCCGCCCCGCCCGAGGGGGGAACCTACGCGTGATTTAACGTCAGTTCATGTGGTAATCACACGGTGAATATCACACGGGAATCGCGGGCCACAAGGGCACCCGTCGTAGGGTGCTACCCCGGTGCAACGCTGGTTCCGCGTGCCTGAACGAGGAGTTCGGTCACGGTAGGGGATGGGTGGTCGAGTGCGTCGGTAACACTCTTGACACCTCTCGCGGGGGGCTCATAGTCTCCACGCCACAGAATTCACGTTAGATTTCACATTCAAAGGGGGGCGTCTTCACGGCCGGCGGGTGACGACCGGCGGACGAACGGACGAACAACCGACGTGATGCGCCGTTCCCGGCGCGCGGGAAGGACGTGCTCGTGTTCCTGCGTCCCTACGCCCTGCGATGCGACCACCGCACCGCGCCGCTGGGAATCGACGAGCCCGCTCCGCTCCTCTCCTGGCGTCTGGCGTCCGGGCGCCACGGGGACGGTCCGGCCGCGTACCGGATCCGGGTCGCCGAACGGCCGGAGGACCTGGACGACGGCGGCCGGCCCCGCTGGGACACGGGCCGGGTCGACGATCCGGACGCCGTCGGCGCCCTGTACGCGGGACCCGCGCTCCGCCCCCGTACGCGCTACCACTGGCGGGTCGCCGTATGGCCGGCCGGGACGGCGGAACCGGCCGAGGCCACCTCATGGTTCGAGACCGCGCTGTCCGTCGGACGGCCCGGGGCGCCACCGGGTGCGGTGCCTGACGCGCCACCTGGTGCGGTGCCGGGCGGGCTCGGCGCCGTACCGACTGTCGTACCGGGCGGCGCACCGACCGGCGTAGCGGCCGTCGCGCTCACCGTCATCCCGTCCGGCACTCCGTCAGGGTCCGGGCCCTGGCGGGCCTCCTGGATCGCCCACGATCCCCGCCCCCTCCCCGTGATGGACGCGCCGACCGAGGGCGAGCGCGCCCTCGACGACCACGGGCTCGCCCCCTGCCCCCTCTTCCGCCGTGCCTTCGCCGCCACCACCGCCACCCGCGCCCGGCTCTATGTCAGCGCCCGCGGGCTCTACGAGGTCCGTCTCAACGGGATCCGGGTCGGCGACGCGGAACTCGCGCCCGGCTGGACCGACTACACCCGCCGGATCCAGTACCAGACGTACGACGTGACGGAGCTGATCGGGTCCGGCGAGAACGTCCTCGCGGCGACCGTCGCCGACGGCTGGTGGAGCGGATTCGTCGGCTTCGAGCCGCGCAGGGCCGGAGCCCACTACGGCTCGCACCCCCAGTTCCTGGCCGAACTGCATCTCCTCGACGCCCACGGCCGCACCACCACGATCGTCACCGACGACCTGTGGCACACCCGCACCGGAACCGTCCGCCACGCCGATCTGCTCATGGGCGAGTGCCACGACCTGCGGTACGCGGCGGACGGCTGGGACCTGCCGGGCTTCGACGGCTCCGACTGGTCACCGGCCCTGATCGCGGACACCGACCACCGGCTGCTCGTGGCCTCCGTGGACGAACCCGTACGGGCGACGGCCGAACTGCGCCCGCGCTCGGTCACCCGCCTGCGTGACGGTGTCCATGTCGTCGACTTCGGCCAGAATCTCGCGGGCCGCGTAAGGCTCCGCGTCGAGAACCTCGCCCCCGGCGCCCGGGTCGTTGTACGCCACGCCGAGGTGCTGGACGGTACGGGCGCGCTCTACACGGCGAATCTGCGCACCGCCGCCGCCACGGACGTGCTGATCGGCGACGGCCGCGCGTCCGCCGTGTTCGAGCCGCGCTTCACCTATCACGGCTTCCGGTACGCGGAGATCAGCGGAGTCGCCCGGCTCGGAGCCGACGATGTCGTCGCCGTGGCCCTGCACAGCGACACCCCCTGGACCGGCGCGTTCGACTGCTCGGACCCCGACATCCGGCGCCTGCACTCCTGTGTGGGCTGGGGCCAGCGGTCCAACTTCGTGAGCGTGCCCACCGACTGTCCGCAGCGCGACGAACGGCTCGGCTGGCTCGCCGACGCCCAGGTCTTCCTGCCCACGGCCGCGCTCAACGCCGATGTCGCCGCCTTCTTCACCAAGTGGCTGCGCGATGTGGACGACGCGCGCACCCCGGACGGCGGCTTCACCAATGTCGCGCCCCGCCTGGTCGGGGTCGCCGACGAGGGCGCCCCCGGCTGGGCCGACGGAGGTGTGATCATCCCCTGGCATCTCTACCGTACGTACGACGATCCGCGCTTCCTCTCCCGCGCGTTCCCCGGGATGCGTGCCTGGGTCGACCTGATCCACCGTCACAACCCGGATCTGATCTGGCGCCGGCGCGTGGGGCCGCACTTCGCCGACTGGCTCGCGCCCGGTACGCCCACCCCGCGCGATGTCATCGCCACCGCCTACTTCGCGCACAGCGCCCGTCTCACGGCCAGGGCCGCCGACGTCCTGGGACAGCGGGACGCCGCGGACCGCTACCACCGGCTGGCCGCCGACATCCGCGAGGTCTTCGTCGAGCGGTTCGTCACCACCGCCGACGACGGCGCCACCGTACGTGTCGCGGGGGACACCCAGACCGGTTATCTCGTCGCGCTCGCCTTCGGCCTGCTGCCCGAGGACGGCGTGGACGCCGCCGCGCACCGGCTGGCCGAACTGATCGAGGCGGCGGGTCCCGCCCTCCGGACCGGCTTCCTCGGGGTCGCGCTCGCCGCACCCGTGCTCGACGCGCACGGACGGGCCGACCTCGCCCACGCGCTGCTGCGGCGTACGGAGGTGCCCTCCTGGCTCTTCCCGCTGCGCCACGGGGCCACGACCATCTGGGAACGCTGGGACGGCTGGACCCCCGCGGCGGGGTTCCGCGCCCCGTCGATGAACTCCTTCAACCACTACGCGCTCGGCTCGATCGGCGAATGGCTCTACCGAGGGGTCGCCGGGCTCGACCAGAGCGCGGACTCCACCGGATACCGGAAGCTGACCATCCGGCCCCGGCCCGGCGATCTCACCCACGCGAGCGCCCGGTACGAATCCGTTCGCGGCACCGTCGCGGTGAACTGGCGGCGCGACGAGGACCGTTTCCACCTCGACGTCCAGGTGCCGCCCGGGGCCACCGCCGAGGTGCACGTGCCCACCTCCGACCCGGCTTCGGTCCGGTTACCGGGTGCGGAACCGACGGACGGTGGCCAGGGCCGGGGCCGCTGCGGTGGCGGTGGCGGTGGCGGCCGCGCGGACGAGCGTGACCGCGGCTGCGCGCATGTCTCGTTCGTCAGGGCCGCTCCCGGCCACGCCGTCTACCGCGTCGCCTCGGGCCGTCACCGCTTCACGGCCGTCCTCCCTCCGGCGAACCGGCCCCCGGGCGGCCCCTCGGGGACGGCGCCCGAGCCGCGCGCGTACGCCCTCACGCCCCCGGCGGACCGGTCGCGGCCGGGCCTCCCCCCGGGGCGGCGCCCACCCAGCCCGGCGGCGCCGTCGTCCGCCGGCTCCCACGAGGAGGACACACCATGACCACGGGTTCTCGCAGCGCACCGGGCTCCGTCCCGGACCCGGGCACGGCAGGCCGGGCGGGTATGGTCAGCCGCCGGGGGTTCCTCCGTACCGGCGGGGGCGCCGCCGCCGTCGCCGCGCTCGCGCCGGTCCTCGCCGCCTGCTCCGGTCCGGGCGGCGGCTCCGGACAGATCCGTCTCGTGGGCGTCGCCGACCAGCAGAAGCCGGTGGACGAGCTGCTGGCCGTGTACCGCGAGAGCCACCCCGACGACCGCTTCAGCACCTCCTTCGCCCCCACCGACCAGGTGCAGACCGTCGTACGCACCCAGCTCGCCGGCGGCAACGCGCCCGATGTCCATGTGCTGTTCCCCGGCAGCGGCAGCGCGATGTCGATGGTCGAGCTGGCCAGGGCGGGGCTCCTCACCGACCTCGGGGACCAGAAGTGGACCGAGGGCATCCCGGAGAACTTCGACGCCGCGTACCGGTACGAAGGCGGAACGTATCTCTATTCGGCGGGCAGCTCCGTCATCGGAGCCGTCTACAACAAGAAGGTCTTCGCCACGGCCGGGGTGCGCCCGCCCAGGACCTGGGCCGAACTCCTCGACGTCTGCGCCCGGCTGAAGGCCCGGGGCGTCGTGCCGATCGCACTCGGCGCCCAGACCCCCTGGGTCACCCAGCTCATCACCTACGCACTCGTCCCCAACGCCGTCCACGCCGAGAACGCCGGTTTCGACGGGGAGATGGCCGCCGGGCGCGCCACCTTCGCCAACTCCGGCTGGGCCGACGCCCTGGGCAAGTACCAGGACCTCCAGCGCCGGGGCTTCTTCAACGCCAACCCCAACGGCACCACCTTCGAACAGCAGACCGCGCTGGTCGCGGGCGGCAAGGCGGCCATGGCCGTCCAGGTCTCCGCCGTCCTGTCCACCTTCCGCGCCGCCGCGGCCTCCCCCGGCGACCTGGGCATGTTCCCCTTCCCCGGTGGCGACGACCCCGACCGGCTGTGGATTCCGGCGGGCATCGTGGTCGGTCTCGGCGTCGCCGCCCGCGCCAAGAACACCGCCAGGGCCAAGGAGTTCATCGCCTTCCTGGGGCAGCAGGAGAACATCGACCGCTGGGCCACGGCCGTCTCCGCCATACCCTTCAAACGCGGTCCCTCCACGAAGACCGATCCCGTACTGGACCCGTTCCTGCCCATCATCGACTCCAGTCGCGCCGTTCCCTTCATGGACCAGAGCTGGCCCAACGCCGAGGTGCAGCCCGCCCACTTCGCGGCCGTCCAGGACCTGCTCGCGGGAAGGACGGACGTCAGGGGCGCGCTGGGTCGGATGGACGAGGCCTACGGGAAGAAATCATGAACTCCCTGCCCAGGGGCACCGCTTCGGGCACCGGCACGGACAGCGACGCCCCCGGAAAGGACGGCGGGAGCGGCGGCGGGAAGAGCGCCGGGAAGAGCGGCGGGACCGGCGGTGGGAGGAGCGGAGGGAGCGGGAGCGGTGACGGGACCTCCGGGGCGGGCGCTCCGGGCACGGCCACCGGGACGGGACGCCAGGGCCGCGCCCGCCGGCGCCCGCTCCGGCTCCGGCTCCGGCTCCGTGGCGACGCGACCGTCCCGCCCTGGATCTTCGTCGTCCCCGCCCTCGCCGTCTACGCCGTCGTCGTGCTCTACCCGAGCCTCGCCGGTGTGGTCTACGCGTTCACCGACTGGTCGGGCGTCGGCGCCTTCTCCTTCGTCGGCCTGGACAACTTCCGTACCCTGCTGGACGACGACCGCGCCCTGGAGTCCGTCGGCAACACGCTTCTGCTGACCCTCGCCGTGGTCGTCGTCCAGAACGGCGTCGGTCTGCTGCTCGCGCTCGGCGTCAACGCCGAAATCCGCTCCCGGTCGCTGCTGCGCGTGATCTTCTTCGCCCCCGCCGTGGTCAGCCCGGTCATGGTCGCGTTCCTGTGGAAGTACGTCTACAACCCCGACAACGGGGCCGGTCTCAACGCGGTCCTCGGCGCCGTCGGCCTCGACCGTCTGCGCCAGGACTGGCTGGGCAACCCCTCGCTGGCGCTCTGGTCCGTCGCCGCGATGGTCGTGTGGCAGTACGCGGGGTACTCGATGGTGGTCTTCCTCGCCGGACTCCAGGGCGTGCCCGCCGAACTCCACGAGGCCGCCAGGATCGACGGCGCGGGCGCCTGGCAGCGCTTCCGCCATGTCACCTGGCCGCTGCTCGCCCCGGCGCTGACCATCAATCTGATGCTGTCGACCATCGGCGGCCTCAAGCTCTTCGACCAGGTCTACGCCGCCACCAACGGCGGCCCCGGTACCGCCAGCGAGACCCTGTCGACCGTGCTGTACAAGGAGGCCTTCGTCTTCGGGAAGTTCGGCTACAGCACCGCCGTCGCCCTGGTCCTCGCGCTCTTCGTCGCCGCCGTCTCCCTGGTCCAGCTCCGCTATCTGCGTGCCCGGGAGGTTACCGCGTGAGCACCACCGCCCCGACCCCGAGCACCACTGCCCCGGCTCCGGCCCCGGCTCCGCCCCGTGGACCGAAGCGCCGCCCCCGGTACGGGAGTTACGGCCTCGAACTGCTGATGACCGCCGCCGCGGCCGTCTTCCTCTTCCCCGTGTACGCCCTGGTCGCCCTGGCGATGAAGGACCCGCGCCAGATCGCGGAGTCACCGCTGTCCCCGCCCCTCCCGCCGACCTGGGCCAACTTCGGCAACGCCTGGTCCTCCGCGTCCCTCGGCCCCGCCCTGCTCAGCAGCACGGTCATCACCGCCGCCAGTCTGCTGCTGCTCATCGCCCTCGGTTCCACGGGCGCCTACTACCTCGCGCGCCGCGCCCGCGGACTGGGCTACGGCCTCTACATCCTCTTCCTGCTGGGTATCGTGCTGCCCTTCCAGCTCGGGATGATCCCGCTCTACAGACTGGTCGACGGACTCGGCTGGCTCGGCACGTACCACGGCATGGTGCTCTTCTACACCGGCATCCAGTTGCCGTTCACCGTGTTCCTCTACACCGGCTTCATCCGCGCCCTGCCGCCGGACTACGCGCAGGCCGCGCTGATCGACGGCTGCGACCACCGCCAGGCGTTCACCCGCGTCGTGTTCCCGCTGCTGCGGCCGATCACCGGCACCGTGATCATCCTGAACGCCGTCTTCATCTGGAACGACTTCTTCACCCCGCTGCTCTATCTGGGCGGTTCGGGCAAGGAGACCGTCCCCGTGGGCGTCTTCTCGTTCGTCGGCCAGTACGTCTCCGACTACGGTCTGGTCTTCGCCGGTCTGGTCCTGGCGGCGCTGCCCGTCCTGGTGGTCTTCCTTCTGCTCCAGCGTTATGTGATCAAGGGCTTCGCGGGCGGACTCAAGGGCTGACGCCCGACGGGCCGGCCGCCTGGAAACGGTCGTACGGCCCGAGCGCCCGGGGGCCGCGGTGATGGGGGGGCTTCAGAGGATCGAGGACACGGTCATGACGTACGGACGGCTCCCCGCGGACATCGAGGCGGTGCTGACGCGACCGCCGCGCGCCTACTCGCCCACCGCCATCTGGTGGTGGAGCGGTGAACGGCTCGACCGCGCGCGCCTGCGCGACCAGCTCGAACGCTTCGCGGAGGGCGGGGTGTTCCAGCTCGTCCTGCTCAATCTCGCCCCGTCGGGACCGCTGTTCGGCTCCGACGCCGACGATCCCCCGTTCCTGTCCGAGGCCTGGTGGACCCTGGTCGAAGGCGTGTGTGACGACGCGCGGGCGCTCGGTGTCCGCCTCTGGTTCTACGACCAGCTCGGATTCTCCGGCGCCGATCTCCAGGCACGGCTCGTCGACGAGGAGCCCGCCCACGCGGGCCGCCGTCTCGCACGGGTCCGCGCGGTGGTCGACGGGACGGGCGGAGAGCTGCGCTGCCCGGCGCACGGACAGCCGCTCGCGGGCAGCGCCGTACCCCTCGACGCGCGGGGCCGGCGTACGGGACCCCCGGTCCCGCTGCCCGTGGACGGCCGGGCCGTACGGGCGCCGGGCCCGGGGAAGTGGCGTCTGACGCTCCATCACCATGTGCCGGTGGGCTTCGACTATCTCGGCGAGGACGCCTGCGCGGCACTGCTCGACCGGGTGCACGGGGCGTTCGAACGACGGCTCGGCGACCGGCTGGGGACCGTCGTCGCCGGGTCGTTCCAGGACGAACTGCCGACGCTGCCGACCTGGTCGAACGGGTTCGCCGAGGCGTTTCGGCGGCATCACGGCTATGACCTCACCGAGTGCCTCGACGCGCTCTACACGGACGCGCTCCACGGGGACGGGCTGTACGCGGACGCGACCCGCGAGGACGGGCCCGACGGGGACGGGCTCCGCGCGGACGCGCCCCACGGGAACGGACCGTACGAGGACCGCGCGGGGCCGGACGTCCACCGGATCCGCCACGACTACCAGCGCACCCGCGCCGAACTCGCCGAGGAAGCGTTCTTCCGGCCCCTCGCCGCCTGGCACGAGCGCCATGGGCTGCTCGTCGGCTGCGACCAGCAGGACCCCGCCCGCGCCGGACACCCCGTCGGCGGTGTCGAGCTGTACGCCGACTACGCCCGTACCCACCGCTGGTTCTCCGCCCCCGGCTCCGACCACCACGGCGACGCCCGTATCCACTCCTCGCTCGCCCATCTCTACGGCAGGCCGCGCACCTGGATCGAGGCGTTCCACTCCACCGGCTGGGGCGGCACACTGGAGGAGACGTTCGACTGGCTGCTGCCCTGGCTCCGGTCCGGCGCGACGCTCTACAACCCGCACGCCGTCTACTACACGACCAAGGGCGGCTGGTGGGAGTGGGCACCGCCGGGCACCGACTGGCGTCAGCCGTACTGGCGTCACCACCGGGTCTTCGCCGACGCCGTGACACGGCTCTGCGCGATCCTCAGCCTCGGCCGCCATCTCTGCGACACCGCGATCCTGCTGCCCACCACCACGGTGCAGGCGGGCACGGCGCTCGACGGGGTCTCCGGGGCGGCGGCCGGGGCCCAGGCGGCCTATCTGGAACTCGTCGGGGACATGACCTGGTTCCACACCCGGCCCGGTGTGTTCGACCGGCTCGGTCTCGACGTCGATGTGATCGACGACGACTCGCTCGCGCGGGCCCGCGTGCGGGACGGGCGTGCCCGCGTACGGGACGAGGGGAGCGGGGACGGAGGGAGCGGGGACGGCGGTGTCGTGCGGCTGTGTGTCGCGGACGAGAGCTACGCGACGGTCGTGCTCCCCGCGTGCACGGTGCTCGAACTGGACACCGCGCGCCGGCTGGTCGAGTTCGCCTCGGCGGGCGGCCGTCTGATCGCTCTCGGCGCCCTCCCCGAACAGGTCGTCGGCCCCGACGACACGGCCACCCTGGACAAGGTGCGTGACGAACTGCGCGCGTGCTTCGCGGAGGGCCGGGCCGTTCTCGTACCGTCGGCGGCCGGTCTGGGCGCGGCGCTCGGCACGCCCCGTCCGGCCGTCCGGGCGCCGGTCCCCGCGCTCGCGCGCCGGGTGGACAACGCCACGGTGGTGTTCCTGACCGCCGCCTCGCCCCGCGCGACCCGCGCGGCGGTGGCCGCCCCCGACGGGCGCGGCGCCGCCCTCGGCTGGCTCGACGCGCGCTACGACTTCGACCCCGCCCGGTACGCGCGCACCGCGCGGGTACGGGTCCGTGACGCCGGGGGCCCGGCCGTACTGGTGGATCCGTTCGGCGGCCCGCCCCGGACCCTGCCGGTCGAGCCGGCCGGGGACGAACCGGGGGCCGTGGACATCGAGGTGCCCTTCGACACCGGTCCCGCGGCGCTGCTCGTCCTGCCCGCACGCCCCTCGTCCACGCCGGGGTCCGAATCGGCCACGGCCGCGCCGGAGATGCCCCGGCAGCCGTCCGGTTCCGTCCCGGGGCCCGGCCCCGGGGCCGCGCGGACGGTGGTCGAGATCCCGGCGGAGGCGGAGTGGGAGATGACACTCGTGCCGACCCTCGACAACACCTGGGGCGACTTCGCACGGCCCGCGACCCCTCCGCCCGGCCGCCCGCTCCCAGCCCCGCTCCCCGGTCGGCCCGACGGTCCTTCCGGCAGTCCCTCCGGCAGTCCTTCCGGCAGTCCTTCGGACGGCCGCCGCGACGGCTCTCGCGGCGGCCTTTCCGAGACCGCCCCGGCGGTCACCGAATGCCGTACGTTCCGGCGGGGTGACGCCGGGGGCCCGGCCGGGCCCCCGGTCCACGCGACCTTCGGACCGCGCGCGGTCGTGCTGGGCGCCGGTGACGACATCCGGGCGACCCTCGTGTGGTCCGACACCCGGGGCATCCACAAGGATCCGGTCCACCGCGAGGTCCTCGGCCCCAAGGGGCATGTGCCGGAGGAGTTCGTCCATGTCGGTCCCACGGGCGCCGGTGAGACGGCGCGCGTACGGTCCGATCTGCTGCTGGACGAGGACTTCGACGGATATCTCGCGGTCGGGGCCCCGGCGGCGAAGACGGTCCGGCTCGGTGGCGCCGCGGTGGAACTGGACGACGGCGGCCATCTCGCCCTGGGGCCCGTCCGGCTGGCCGCCGGCCGCCATCTCCTGGAACTGGATCTGACGCCTGATCAGGACCTCGATCTGCGGGCGCACATGGCGCTCGTGCGCGATCCGGACCGCTACCGCCGGCCCGAGTGGATCCTCGCGGGTGGTCCCCGCGCGAACACCGGCGGCCGGGACACCGTCGGGACGACCCTGACCCTGGCGACGGTGCCGGGCCGGGCGGTCGTCCAGCTCGCGGCACGCGGCCGGTGCGTCCTGCGCGTCAACGGTCATGTCGTCGGCAGGCAGGGCGGGTTCGACCCGTACGCCGAGCACGCCGTACCGAGGGTGCGACGGCACGAGGTGGCGGCGGCCCTGCGCGCCGGGGACAACGAGATCACCGTGGAGACCGCCGGCGGCGACGATCCGGCCGTCCTGGTGGACGCGGTGCTGTACGACGACCATGACCGCGTGTTCGCGACCGCGCACAGCGACTCCACCTGGTGGTCAGGTCGGGGGAGCGGGAGCGTGGGTGAGGGTGAGGGTGAGGGTGAGGGCGGAGACGGGAGTGAGGGCGGTGGGAGCGGGCGGACGCCGGTCGTGGTGCGCCGTCGGCAGACCGGTGACCCGGCCGCGCTGTATCTCCGCCGCAGGCCGCACCCCCTGCCCGGTGCCGCCTGGCTGGACCCGGACGCCGACGACGGCACGGTGGTGCCGGTCGGCTTCGCGGTGCCGGGGGACGGCGCCGGGGAGGAGTGGCTGTGGTGCGAACTGCCCCCGGGCACGGTCCGGTTGACGGTGGGCGCGTACGGTCCGACCAGTGTCTTCGTGGACGGCCGGGAGACACCGGCGACCCATGGCGCCGACGTCGGTGGCGTGCACACGGTGACCGTGGATCTCCCTGCCGAGGGTCCCCGCGGTCCGCGTACCGCCGCTCTGCGCGTGCTCACCCGTCCCGGCCGCAGGGACGGCGCGGCCCTGGCCGGTCCCGTGCGCTGCGAGGTCGGCCCGGGGCTGATCCGGACCGGCGACTGGGAGACCCGAGGCCTCGCCGGGTACAGCGGCGGGGTGCGCTACCGCCGTCGGGTGATGGTGCCCGCCGAGGCCGCGGGGGCGGCCGGGGACGGACGGCTGGTCCTCGATCTCGGACGGGTACGCGGCACGGCGGAGGTACGGATCGACGGTGTCGAGGCCGGGGTGCAGGTGTGCGCTCCCTATGTCTTCGATGTCACGGGAGCGCTCGGGCCCGGCGCGCATACGGTCGAGATCACCGTCTTCGGCACGCTGGCGCCGTATCTGGACGCGACGAGCCCGACCCACTTCGTCTTTCCCGGGCAGCGGGTCACGGGCCTGATGGGCCCGGTACGGCTGCTGCTCGGCCCGGCCGAGGTCCCCTGAGGGCGCGCCGGTGTGGACCGGCGGTAGGGGTCAGCGGCCGTCCGCCGGCCCGCGCCGGCGTGCCCGCGCGCTCTCCACCCGGAACAGATAGTCGGCGTAGGCCTGTTCGTAGAACTCCACCCCCGCCGGATCCGGGTCCACCACCGCGTCGGGCACGGTCCACGCGGCGGTGTCCAGCCCGTGTCCCAGCTCCGCGCCCCGGGCCGCGACCGCCGCGAGCACCGCGCCCCGCGCGCCCGGTTCCGGTCCCCGGGCGACCCGCAGCGGACGGCCGAGCACATCGGCGAAGACGCGCAGCCACGCCAGGCTGCGCGCGCCGCCGCCGCAGACGGCCAGTTCACCGGTGAGCCCCGCGGCCTCCAGACAGTGCCGGGCCGCGAAGGCGATCGCCTCGCACATGCCCCGTACCAGATCCGCGCGAGAGGCCCGCAGATCGAGTCCGGTGAACTCCGCCCGCGCGGTGGGGTCCACGAAGGGCGCGCGTTCGCCGGAGGGCGACAGATAGGGCAGCGCGGCCACCCCGTGGGCCCCGCGCGGAGTCGTGTCCAGCAGACCCGAGACCTGCTCGTGGGAGGTGCCGGTGAGACCGAGGACCCAGTCGAGCGCGACCGTCCCGGTCATCGCGGGCAGGGCCCGCAGATGGCGGTCGGGGCGGGCCGTGGCGAGATGGAACCCGACCGGGTCCTCGTCCAGGGCGACCCGTTCCACCATGACCTGGCAGGCCAGCGTCGTCCCGACGATGAGCAGACCGTCCCCCGGTTCGCTCACCCCCGCGCCGAGCGCGCACGCGGGCAGATCGTACGGACCGGAGCTGACCGGGGTTCCCTGGGCGAGCCCGGCGGTACGGCCGGTCGCCTCCCCGTACGGCAGCGTGGCCGCGATGGGGGGCAGCAGCCCCGCGCGGTGTCCGAGTCCCAGGGCCGTCAGGACATCGGGGGAGTAGGCGCGGGTGCGGGGGTCGAGAAAGGGCACCGACGCGTCGGACAGATCGGTGCCGCGTTCGCCCGTGAGCCGCAGATGGAGGATGTCCTTGCAGCTCGCGGCGGTGGTGGCCGTGTCCAGGGACTCCGGCTCGTTGCGGTCGAGCCAGGCCAGGAGCGGGCCGGGGGAGCCGGGGAAGAGGACATTGCCGGTGTGCCGGTACAGCCGTTCCGCCGTGCCGTCGGCCATCCAGCCCGCGACGAGATCACCGGCCCGGCCGTCCATCCAGGACAGCGCGGGCCGTACGGGCCGTCCCTCCGCGTCCGCCAGCCACAGGCCGTCGCCCTGGCCGGTGAGGGCCACCAGAGCGGGGGTGCCGCCCTCGGTCACCGCGCCCAGGACGCGGGAGGCGGCTCGTACCACCTCTTCGACATCCTGTTCCACCCGGTCGCCGCGTCCGCCGAGCGAGATCGGTGTCGATTCCACGCGCAGCGCGGTGCCGTCCTCGTCGAAGGCCGCCGCCTTCGCGACCGAGGTTCCCATGTCCAGGCCGACGAACACTGTGTAGCCCCTTCCCTGACTTCCCCCGACTCGGCTGACGCTCTCTCAACTCCGCTTGGTGCTGTGGACCTGTGCCTGTGGACCTGTGCCTGTGGACCTGTGCCTGTGGACGTGTGCCTGTGGACGTGTGGTGCCTCTGGGCTTGCTCCTGGCGCCTGCGGGCCGGCGGGCGCTCCCGCGTCACACGACGCGGTGGGCGAGTGGTTCACCGCGCAGGAACCGACCGACCTCGGCGGCGGCGACCCGCGCCGCGTGGTGCGCGACCGACTTGTTCGCGCCCGCGAGATGGGGCGTCATGACCAGCCGGGGAGCCGTGCGCAGCCGGGAGCCCGGCGGCGGGGGTTCCACCGCGAACACATCGAGTCCGGCCGCCGCAAGCCGCCCCGACTCCAGGGCGTCGCACAGGGCGTCCTCGTCCAGAAGGGCGCCCCGCGCGCAGTTGACGACCACCGCGCCCTCGGGGAGCAGGGCGAGTTCGCGGGCGCCGAGCAGACCGCGGGTCTCGGGCGTCAGCCGCGCGTGCAGCGAGACGACGGACGAGCGGCCCAGCAGTTCGTCCAGAGCGGCGACGGGCGTCCCCACCTCGCGCAGGGCCTCCGGGTCGGCGTAGGGGTCGTACACCAGGACCTGGGAGCCGAGGGCGGTGAGGGCCCGTGCCACCCGGCTGCCGACCGCGCCGCAGCCGATCAGCCCGACGGTCGCCCCGGCGAGGCCGGGCCCGCAGTTGTCGTACGTGTAGAACTCGCCCGCCCAGTGCCCGGCGGCGAGCGCCGCCGAGGTCTCCGGGATACGGCGCATCGTGGCGAGCAGCAGTCCGACGGTGTACTCGGCGGTGGCGGCGGCGTTGCGCCCCGGGGTGTTGCAGACCCGCACCCCCCGCTCCTTCGCCGCGTCCAGATTGACGTTGACGGGCCCGCCCCGGCCGACGACGACCAGCCGCAGCTCCGGTGAGCCGTCGAGGACCTTCCTGGTCACCGGCGCCATCTGGGTGACACAGACCTGGGCCCCGCCGAGCGCGGCGAGCAGTGTCTCCTCGTCCCCCGACGCCTCGTCCACCTCGGAGACCCGCCCGAAGGGGGTGAGCGGCCAGGGCAGACGCAGCGGGTCGACGGTGTGGGCGGTGCCGATCTGGGCCGTCAGCTCCCGGGTGAGCAGTTCGGGGGCGACGAAGTGGTCGCCCGCGGCGAGGATTCTCATCGGCCAGGTCTCCTTGACGGTGGATCGGCCCAGGGGTGACGGAGCGGCCCGGGGGCGGGGGCGGGGGGAGTGCGGAGACGGGGGAGTGCGGAGGCGAGGGACGGGCGGGGCCCGGGTGGGGGCGGGGCGCTCAGGCCGGGGCCAGTTCGTACCGGACACCGCTCTCGTCGAGGGCCCGCAGGGCCTCCGGCGGGGTGCGGTCGTCGATCAGCACCAGGTCGAAGGAGGAGAGCGGGGCCAGCCGGTGCAGCGCGGTACGGGCGAGCTTGGAGTGGTCGATCATCAGCACGGTGCGGCCGGCGGACCGGAGCATCGCGCGTTTGACCGCGACTATGCGCTGTTCCTGGTGGAAGGCGTAATCCCCGTACACCGACGAGGTGGACACGAAGCACAGATCCACCCGCAGCGCCTCGACGGCCTCCACGCACGGCACCCCGAGGAAGGAGTCGTGCAGCGGGTCGTAGTCGCCGCCCAGGGCCATCAGATGCAGACCCCGTTCGTCGGCCAGCAGGTTCAGCGCTTCGAGGAAGTTGGTGACGACGGTCAGCGGCTCGACCCGGGGGAGGAGTCTGGCCAGTTCCAGCGCGGTGGTCGAGTCGTCGATCATCACGGACATACCGGGTTCGACCAGGGTGAGGGCCTTCGCGGCGAGAGCCTCCTTCTCCGCCCGCATCGAGTTCTTGCGGTAGGCCACATTGCTCTCGAACACGCCGGAGGGCTGTGCGGTCACACCGCCCCGGAACTTGCGCAGGACGCCTTCGCGTTCGAGTTCGTCGATGTCCCGGTAGATCGTCATCGGACTCACACCGAACCGCTCCGCCAGGTCCGCCGCCGATGCCGACCCCTCCGTCAGCACATGGTCGGAGATCTCCCGGCGCCGTTGTATGGGGCCCCGCTGGCTCTTGTCCTGTGACATTCCCGGTCCTGTTCCGATCCGTCGTGCACGGGACAGGTGAGGACGTGCGTGCTCCTCCGCCCGAGACACCTCATCAATAACATGAAGCTCTGAGGATATAACATAGATTGTTGATGTACCGTTCGGCAGTGTTCACCACGGGCGGCGATCGGGTCAACCCGTCGACCGATGCCGCCCCACTGTCCTCACCAGGTGAGACAAGGGAATCACGGCCCTGTGGACCCCTGTCCGCGCTCCCTGGTGCATCATCGTGTTCGCCATGTGAAAAGTAACGTGAGATCGCCGGCGGACGACGAGAAGACGACCGGCGGGCGACGGGACGTGGAAGGCGGGACGCTGTGACGGACACACGCCACAAGGACGTGTGGATGGGAATCGACCTGGGGACGCAGAGCGTGCGTGCCCTGGCCGTCACCGACGACGGACATGTCCTGGGCCGGGGCTCCGCCCCGCTCACCGGCCACCGCGACGGCAACCGCCATGAACAGCTCCCGGCCGACTGGTGGGAGGGCGCGCGCGCCGCCGTCCGCCGGACCCTGCGGACGCTCTCCCCCGCGCGGGTGCGGGGAGTGGCGGTGTGCGGCACCTCGGGCACCGTCCTGCTGACCGACGCCCGGGGGACCCCCCTGACACCCGCGCTGATGTACGACGACGGCAGGGCCGCGGACGAGGCACGGGACGCGCAGGAGGCGGGCGACGAGGTGTGGCGCGCGCTCGGCCACCGCATCCAGCCGACCTGGGCCCTCGCCAAACTCCTCTGGCTCACCCGCGCCGGGCACGAGGAACGGCGTACCGGCGTCGCGTCGGGGCTCAAGGGCGCCCGCGTCTGCCACCAGGCCGACTTCATCACCACCCGGCTCGTCGGACGCCCGGTGCCGACCGACTCCAGCCATGCCCTGAAGACCGGCTACGACCTGCACACCCGCACCTGGCCCACGGCCGTCCACGACCGGCTGGGGCTGTCCTGCCTCGACTTCCCCGACGTCGTGGCCCCCGGCACCCGGCTCGGCACGGTCTGCGAGGAGGCGGCGGCCGGTACGGGGCTGGCCGAGGGCACCCCGGTCGTCGCGGGGATGACCGACGGATGCGCGGCCCAACTCGGCTCCGGCGCCTGGGGAGTCGGGCAGTGGAACAGCGTCCTCGGCACCACCCTCGTCCTCAAGGGCGTCACCGAGACTCCGCTCCACGATCCCGCCGGTGTGCTCTACAACCACCGCTCACCGGACGGACACTGGCTGCCCGGCGGTGCCTCCAGCGTCGGCGCGGGCGCCCTGACCCGCGCCTTCCCCGGGGCCGATCTCGCCCGGCTCGACCGGCTCGCCGCCGAGCACGAACCGGCGAGCGTCGTCGCGTACCCCCTGGTCTCGCGCGGGGAACGCTTCCCGTTCCTGGCACCCGACGCGGAACCCTTCGTCCTCGGCCGGCCGGCCGACGACGGCGACCGCCACGCCGCGCTGCTCCAGGGCGTGGCACTCGTCGAACGGCTCTGTCTGGCCTATGTCCGCTTCCTGGGCGCCCCGGCCCGGTCGCCGATCGCGTTCACCGGCGGTGCCACCAGCAGCCCGTACTGGAACCAGCTCCGTGTGGATGTCCTCGGACTGACCGCCACGATCCCCGAGCACACGGACTCGGCGCTCGGGATGGCGGTGCTCGCGGCGCACGGGGTACGGGCGGAGGGCGCCACCGCGCCGCTGTCCGCCGTACGGGGCATGGTGCGGGTACGGACGATCCTCGATCCGCGACCGCAGGTCAGCCGGCGCTTCGCCGAGCCGTTCGGCACGCTGGTGGACGCCCTGGAACGACGCGGCTGGCTGCCCCCGGAGACGGCCGCCTACGCACGGGAGCACGGATGACGGCCTCGGCGCCCGGGGACCCCGCCTCCACGACACTCTTCCTGGCCCGGCACGGGGAGACCGTCTGGCACGACGAGAACCGCTACACCGGGATCAGCGACATCGCTCTGACGCCGCGCGGCGCCGAGCAGGCCGACGGGCTCGGCCGCTGGGCCGCCCGCGCCGGGCTGGACGCCATCGTGACCTCCCCCCTCTCACGGGCCCGCCGCACCGCCGAGCCCGCCGTCCGTGCCACGGGTCTGGAGCCCGTCGTCGAACCGGACCTGAGGGAGCTGGACTTCGGTGTCGCCGAGGGCCGCACCATCGCCGAGCTCGAAGCCTCGTATCCACGGGAGGTCGCGGACTTCCGCCGTGATCCGGCGGCCCATCCGCTGCCGGGCGGCGAGGACCCGAAGGCCGCCGCCGCCCGGGGCGCCGCCGCGCTGCTCCGGCTCGCGGAGAGCCATCAGGGCCGCCGGGTCCTGGCCGTCGCGCACAACACCCTGTTCCGGCTGGTGCTGTGCCGGCTGCTCGGTATCCCCGGGAGCGAGTACCGACGGGTGCTCCCGGGGATGCGCAACTGCGCGGTCACCGAATTGCGGGTGTCGCGGGGGCGGGCCGCCCTGATCTCGTACAACCTGCCGACCGGGTAGGGCCTCTCGTTTGGATCTTGCCGGGCTCGCCCAGATGCAAACGAAAGACCCTGGGCGGATCCGTCACCCGCCGGTCCGTCGGCCCCTTGTGCCGTCCTGTCGGGTACGGGCGGGGCCGTCGGCATCGGGACACCGGCCAGGAACGGGAGCGGCGACTCCTCCTCCTGGTCGAGGTGCGCGTGCAGCTCCCGTGTCATCCGGTCCCGTTCGGTACGGAACCGCAGCGGATCCGTCAGTGTGCGAGCCGGAGATGGAGCAGCGAGATGTCCAGCGCGGCTTCCAGATGCGCGCTGCTGCCGGTGGACATCAGGATGGTGACGCCGCCCTGCACGGCCGCGACGATCGCGGCCGCCGTACGCCCGGCGTCGAGGCCGTCGGCGATCAGACCGCTGCGCTGCATTCCGGTGATGCCCACGCGCAGTTCGTTCTGCCACTGTTCGATGAGCTGTCCGGTGACCGCCTGCGCGGCGGGGGTGCTGCGGCCCAGTTCGGTGATCAGCACACCGAGGGGGCAGTCCATCCCCTGCCGCTGGTAGCGCCGTACGACCGCGTCCCGCCAGGACTGCCACGCGTCCCAGGTGGTCAGCCGGCCGAGATGCGGCTGCTGGTCCTCCAGGACGCGCTCGGCCTCCCGTTCGGCGACGGCGAGCAGAAGCTGCTCCCGGCCGTCCGGGAAGTAGTGGAAGAGCTGGCCCTTGCTGGTGGCGGTCCTGCGGCAGACATCGTCGAGCGTGACGGCCGGCACGCCGCGGTCGCGGATCTCGGCGGCGGCGCCCTCGATGATCCGCTGCCGGGTCGCGACTCCCTTGGCGGTCAGCGTTCTCGCCATGTCGGCCGTCCTTCCGGAATCCGCGAGCGCCCCGGGGAGCCCCACGTCTGGACTTGCCGGTCCATTCTAATCGCGTGAGGGTGGGGCTGTCGACCGAGGAGAACCGAGGAGAGGGGTGTCGGCCATGCGCGCGATCGTCATCGAGGAACTGGGCGGTCCGGAGGTGCTGAAGCAGGCCGAGCGGCCGTCTCCGGTACCTGGTCCGGGAGAGATCCGGGTGGACATCACCGCCGCGGGCGTCAACTTCATGGACACCGGGACCCGCCGCTTCGGGCCGCCGGACGGCGGGGTGCCGCTCGTGCCGGGGGTCGAGGGGGCCGGCCGGGTCTCCGCGCTCGGCCCGGGGGTCAGCGGCTTCGCGGTCGGTGACCGTGTGGCCTGGGTGTACGCCTACGGCAGCTACGCCGAACAGATCGTCCTGCCGGCGGCCATGGCCGTACCGCTCCCGGCGTCCATACCGGACGAGGTGGCGGCGGGCATCATGATGCAGGGCCTCACCGCCCACCACTTCGTGACCGAGGCCGCGCCGGTCCGGCCCGGCGACGTCACGCTGGTGCACGCGGCGGCCGGCGGTCTCGGCCAGCAGCTCACCCAGCTCATCAAGCGCCGGGGCGGCACCGTCATCGGTCTGGTGTCCAGGGAGGCCAAGGCGGAGGTCGCGCGGGCCGCGGGCGCCGACCACGTACTGGTCTCCACCGGCGACCGGTTCGTCGAGGACGTCGAGAAGCTGACGGGCGGCGAGGGCGTGCACACCGTCTACGACGGCGGCGGCGAGACCACCTTCCGCGCCTCCCTGAGCGTCACCCGCCGGCACGGCACCGTGCTCTACTACGGCCCCTTGATCGGCCGGTCCCCCGTGGTCACCCTGCGCGAACTGCCCAACAGCGTCAAGGTCTGCTATCCGGTCTTCCGGGACCACATCCCGACGCGCGAGGCCCTGCTCGCCCACACGGCCGAGATCTTCGGCCTGATCGGGACGGGACGGCTCAAGGTCTCCATCGGCGAGCGGTATCCCCTGGCCGAGGCGGCGCGGGCCCACCGCGATCTGGAGTCCCGCGCGACCACGGGCAAGCTGCTGCTCCTGCCTCGGCCCGAGTGAGCGTCCGGTGCGGTTTGGGCCCGGGGTTGGGCCCCTGAGCCCTGGCCCTGGGCCCCCGGACCGGTCATGGCGTGGGCCGGGTGCTCGCGTGGCGGATCCCCACGGGCGGCAGGTGTGTCCGGGGGCGGTCCGGTCGCCGTGCGTCCGGCGGTCCGGGTTCAGGCGGCTCGACGGGCGGGAGCAGCGGCGGCCCCGCGCGCGGGCGCGGCGGGGCCTCAGGTGTGAAAGGCTTGTAGGGAGGGGCAGTTACTCGCCACACTTGTCGTCGGGGCCGAGGTGTTGTGTCCGCCTGTGAAGCCTGTGAAGCCGGTGGGGCTGTGGGGGAGACGGGGGGCGATGGACAGCGCGACGCTGATATTCCGTTGTGGTGGGCTGCTGGCGGGAGGGCTGCTCCTGGTGGCCTGCTCGGGGGACGCGAAGACCCCGGAGCCGCAGACCCCGCCGTCGAGTTCGGCCACCGGCCGGGCGGGCGGAGACAGTGACCCGGACCCCGGGGACGGCGCAGGTCCCACTCCCTCGGCCACGCGCCTCGACTTCACCCCGGACCCCGGCCGGGCGCCGAGGACCCGCGCGGAAGGTCTGCGGCTGGCCCGTGCCGTGGCCGGGTCCCCCGGTATGTGGGGCCCTGGTTATGTGGCCCGCGACCCCTTCGAGAGCGCCTCCACTTCCTGGCCCGTACTGGACGAGAACTGCGTGTGGCAACGCCGGGCCGTTCCCGGCGATGTGCTCGCCAGCCTGACCCGCTCCAGCGAACTTCCCGCACAGGGGGGGCAAGGGCCCCATCCGGGTCGCCGCCACGGTCACCGTCCACCGCGACGCGGACGCGGCGGACTGGGAGATGGCCGGGACCCTGGAGGAGGCGCTGCGCTGTCCCGACCAGCAGCTTCGCGAGGGTGAGCGGATCACGGGACTGCTCTCGACGGGCAACAGCTACGGGGACCTCAGCAATTTCGACTCCGAGGACAGACTCGCGGAGTCCGGTGAATACCACAGCGACGAACTCGGCGGACCCCACTACTACTTCTGGTCGCAGGCCCGCCTGGGGCAGGTCACCGTGGCCGTGGTGGGGAAAGGGTCGAAGGGACGGACGGCGGACGACGTGGACAACGGGCTGACCCAGGCGATCAGCGAGATGATCACGCGAGTCGGCGACGAACTTCAGGCCCCGCGATGACGGGCCCGCTGCTTTCCTCCGATCCCTCGTCCATCGGCGGCCACCGGCTGCTCGGCCGACTGGGCGCCGGCGGCATGGGCGTGGTGTATCTGGGGCGTACCGAGGCCGGCGGCCTGGTCGCCGTGAAGGTCATCCAGGCCGACTACGCGGACGATCCCGACTTCCGCGCCCGTTTCCGGCGCGAGGTCGACGCCGCCCGCCGGGTCTCCAGCCCGTGGGCGGTGGCGGTCACCGGAGCCGATCCGGACGCGGACGCACCGTGGCTCGCCACCGCGTTCGTCCCGGGCCCCTCGCTCGCCGAAGCGGTCGGCCGGTGCGGCCCCCTGCCCGTCCGCGGCGTACGCGTTCTCGGCGGGATGCTGGCGGCGGCGCTGGGCGAGGTCCACGCACGGGGGCTGGTCCACCGCGACGTCAAACCGGGCAACGTCCTGCTCGCCGTCGACGGCCCACGCCTGATCGACTTCGGGATCTCCCGCTCGGCCGACGACACCGCGATCACCTCGACGGACGTCATCGTCGGCACACCGGGATTCCTCTCCCCCGAGCAGGCCCAGGCCACCGGCGGGCCGCCCGGACCGGCCGGCGACATCTTCTCCCTCGGCTGTCTTCTGGCGTACGCGGCCACCGGACGGCCGCCGTTCGGTACGGGCTCCACGGACGCCCTGCTCTACCGCACCGTTCATGACGACCCCGACCTGGACGGCGTCGGCCCCGAACTGCTGGAGGTGCTGCGCTCGTGCCTGGCCAAGGATCCGGCGGAACGTCCCACACCTGAGCGGCTCGCGGTGGAACTGACCGAGGACGCCCCCGGTGGTTCGGCCGACTGGCTGCCGGAAGAGGTCGTCCGGTTGATCGCCGACCGCTCCGCCGAGCTGCTGGCGCTCCCGGACATCGAACCCACGGTGGCGGACCCGTCCGGCCCCATGGACCGGTCCGGTCGCACGGGTGACTCCGGCCCCGCGGGCCCGTCCGGCGCCACGGGCCCCTCCGATCCCACGGAGCGCCCGGGGCAGGAGGACGCGAAGCCCAGCCGCAGACGGCTGTTCGCCCTCGCCGGCGGTGCCGTGCTGCTGGCCGCGGCGGGCGGGGGCGCCGCCTGGGCCGCGCTGCGCGGCGACGACGGCAATGGTTCCGGCGCCGGTACGGGGCGTCGACGTCCCTGGGCCATCGGCCTTCAGGCGGACCTGACCGGCCCGCGGCGCGAGGCGGGGCAGGCCCAGGAGAGAGGCGCGCGACTGGCGGTCGAACAGTTCAACCGCCGCGCGGGAACGCCCTTCGAACTCGCCCTGAGAACAGCCGACGACGGCGGGGTCCCCGACCGCGCGACGGCGGGCGCCGAGAAGATGGCCGCCGACCGCGATGTCCTGGCCGTGCTCGGTACCACCAGCGACGACACGGCCCTCGCCGTGCTCGGCAGCTACGACGAGGCACTGCTGCCGCTGCTGTGCGTGTCGGCGGGCGGGATCAACCTCACGGCACAGCAGTACCGGTCCTTCCTGCACTGCCGGCCCAGCGACGCGGCCGTCTCGATCCCGCTGGCCACCTATCTGGCGGCGAACGCGGTGACGGGACCGGTCGGCATACTCCAGGACCGCACCGGGGAGCAGTACGCGTGGGAGTCCGCGCAGATCACCACCAGCGCGCTGCGGCTGTACGAACTCCCCAGCTATCCGAGGGTCATTCCCGCGGGGACCGAGAACGTGCGGCCGGTGGTGGCCGACATGCTGCGTGCCGGTATCGGCTCGTTCGTCTACGCCGGGGATCCGGCAGGGGCCGCCCGGGTGGCGAGAGAACTGGCGGCGGCCGGCTTCGGCAAGCCGCGTCTCGCACCGCAGGCCGTACTCGACCCGGTCTTCACCCGGCAGGCGGGGCCCGCGGCCGAAGGCTGGATACTGGCCGCCTCCTTCACCGACCCCACCGCGCTGCCCACGGCCAAGGCATTCACCACGGCCTTCCGTGAGCGGTACGGATCCCCGCCCGGTTACTACGCCGCGGAGGCCTACGACGCGACGAACCTCGTCATCGGGGAACTGGTGAAGGCCGCGAAGAAGGGCCGGCCGAGCCGCCGGGAACTGGTCGGTCTGCTGCGCGGGAGCACCTACTCGGGGATCACCAAGCGGTTCTCGTTCAAGCCGGAGGACGGCACGTTCACCGCTCAGGGCGTCTTCCTCCATACCGTCAAGGACGGCGCCTTCCGCTTCCTCGGTCCCGCGCCCACCACGTAGGAGCACCACCTCATGGGGGCCGTGCACCCACTGCGCAAGGACGACCCGCGGTCCGTCGGCGGCTTCCTTCTGCTCGGGCGGCTCGGAGCGGGCGGAATGGGGGTGGTGTATCTGGCACGTTCCGCCGGCGGCTCACTGGTCGCGCTGAAGCTGATCCGCGCCGAGCACACGCACGACGACGGCTTCCGCGCCCGTTTCCGTCGCGAGGCCGAAGCCGCGGCCCGGCTCCGGGGGCCGTGGCTGGTGCCGGTCAGGGACGCCGCCCCCGAGGCGCCCGAGCCCTGGCTGGCGACGGCCTTCGTGCCCGGCCCCTCACTGGCCGACGCCGTTCGGATCCACGGCCCGCTCCCGGCGCACACCGTGCGGGTCCTGGGCGCGCGGCTGGCCGACGCGCTGACCGAAGTGCATGCCGCCGGCCTGATCCACCGCGATGTCAAACCCGGCAATGTCCTGCTCGCGCTGGACGGCCCCCGTCTGATCGACTTCGGGATCGCACGCTCCTCCGGCTCGACCGCGCTGACCGCCAGCGGCGTGGTGATCGGCTCACCCGGGTTTCTCTCGCCGGAGCAGGCGCGGAGCCGGACGGACATCGGGCCGCCGAGCGATGTCTTCTCCCTGGGCTGTGTCCTGGTGTACGCGGTGACGGGCAACCGTCCTTTCGGCGCCGGCTCACCGCCCGCCGTTCTGTTCCGTACCGTTCACGAACCGCCGGACCTGGCCGAAGTCCCTTCCGCTCTCGTGCCGTTGCTCACCGCGTGCCTCGCGAAGGACCCGGCGAGCAGACCCACACCCGCGGAGCTGCGCCGTGCGCTGGCCCCGGAGCCCGGCAGGCCCTGGCTCCCCGTCGAACTGCCACGGCTGATCGCCGCACACTCCTCGCAGGCGCTGACTCTGCCGGATCCCGACCCCGACCCCGATCCTGATCCCGACCCGGGCCCCGACCCCGACGCAGATCCGGACGCCGGTCCCGGTCCCCGTCCGGCTCGCGGGTTCGGCCCTGGGTCCGACTCCGCTCCTGAGCCCGGTCCCGGGCCGTCGGCGACATCGACGCGGCAGTCCGTACCGGACCGGTGGGCCCCCTCGCGCCGTCGGCTGCTGACGCTGGGGTCGGCGGCCGGGGTCGTCGCCATCGGTGGCGGACTCGCCGTCCGGGGCGCCCTCCGGCAAGGCGGTGGCGGCGCCCCGCTCTCCCCGTCGGCCTCCCGGAAGCGACCGCGCTATGTCATCGGTCTGCACGGCGATCTGTCCGGCAGGCGGGGGGCGGAGGGTACGGCACAGGAACGCGGCGCCCGGCTCGCGGTGGACGAGTTCAACACGCGTGCCGACAGGACGTTCGACCTCGCCCTGAAGGTGCGGGACGACCGCGGGGACGCCGCGACCGCACGGGACGTGGCCGCCGCCTTCGCCGGGGACCCCGAGGTCTACGCGGTCATCGGCCCGACCGGTGACGCCGAGTCCGAGTCGGCCGCGCCCGTCTACGAGGAGGCACTGCTCCCCGTGGTCGCCCTGTCGCCGGGGACCGATGCCTTCACCACCACCGCCAACCGCGTCCTCTTCCAGCTCAGAGCCAACGACACCATCCTCTGGGCACCGCTGGTGCGCTACCTCACCGAGGTCGCCTCGGTGCGCAGGACCGCGGTCGTCGACGACCGGGCGACAGCGATGAGCAGTTGGACGACGGCGAAGAACGTCGCCGCCACTCCGCCTTCGCGGGGGTCCGCCAGCACCCATGTCGTCGCGGCGGACTCGGACGACTTCGGAGCCGTCGCCAGGGCCGTCGTAGCGGAGCGCGCACAGGGCGTGGTGTACGGCGGTACATCTCCCCAGCGCGCGGCGCTCTGTGCCGAAGCCCTGCGCGGGGCGGGCTTCACGGGGACGTGCGCGGCCACCCAACCGGTGCTGGAGCGGGCGTTCCTCACCGAGGCGGGCGCCGCCGCCGAAGGCTGGGTGATCAGCGCGACCTATGCCGACCCGGCCGCACTGCCGCGCGCGGAAGCCTTCGTGGCCGCGTATCTGAAACGCTTCCGTGTCCGTCAGGTCGGGCGGTACGCGACAGAGGCGTACGACGCTCTGTTCTTTCTCGCCCAGGGACTCGGCGGACCCGAGGGGGAGACGGCCGAACGCGGGGCACTGGTGCGCAAGCTGAGGTCGATGACCTACCGAGGACTCGCGAAGACGGTGGAATTCCAGCCCCCCTCCTATGACTTCATCCCCGATCGAGGGCTCTTCCTGTACCGCGTCGAGAACGGCGGTCCGCGCTTCCTGGGCCAGTACGAACAGGCGGTCAAGGGCTGACCCGGCGGCCGGGCTTTCGCTTCGGTACCGCGCGGGCGACACCGCGCCTTGACCGCCTCCCGCGGTCGGCCCACTACGTTGCCGCGAAACCAACCGCCGCTACGGACGGGGGAGTTCGACATGGCGCAGAGGATCGATCAGAGACAGCAGGCGGTGGTCTCGCATCGGATGACGTTCTGGGGGAGCCCGTCGGGAAACGGCGCGGCTTCCTGGGAGTACACGGGTCAGAAATGGGTGGTGAAGAGGCCCGACGACGGGAATCCCCCCTTTCAGCGCACGGTCCGGTGCGAGGAGTGCGGGAAGGCGCTGAGCTATGCCGTTCACAGCGTCGGGACCACCCGCCGCCGACGGTTCCGCCGACTGCTCGGTGCCTACGCGGGGCTCGCCGTCCTGCTGGGGAGTCTGGCCGGCTTCCTCACCCTGGGGGACGCCGGTACCGCCCGGACGGTCGGCACGGTCGCGGCCTTCTTCCTGGGCGCTGTCCTCGGCTGGGTGTGCGGGCTCGCCGCCGCGGAGGAGAAGGGCGTCACCGGGCACTTCGTGGGCTGGCCCGGACCCACCAAGCACGATGTGACCCTCGTCGAACCCCCTCCGGAGGAACTGCCGGAGCTGGTCTGCGCGCGCTGCGGTCACCGGGAGGAGTTCCCGCAGGGCAAGCACTACCGCAAGGGTTTCGTCCAGAAGCACTATCGGGCCGCGGTGTCCCGGCTGGAGAACCACACCTGCGGCAATCCCTGAGCGGAACCCCGCCGCGTACCCGGCTTCGCCGAGCGGCCGACGCGGGCATCGCCGATCGGCCGGCGCGGACGTCGCCGAGCGGCGGGTGTCCCGGGGCGGTGTCCGGCGGATGCGGCGGGTGCGGTGTCCGGCTGGTGCGGCGGATGCGTTGCGCGATGTCCGGCGGGTGCGGCGCGCGGTGTCCGTGCTCAGCCGTGGGTGACCGTCAGCGGCGCGAAGGCGATCCGGGTCGTCGAGCCGTCGTCCGCCCAGGTCACCTCGATCGCGCTGCCGTCCTCGCCCGCCACACGGACCTCCCGCACCGCGCGGGCCTCGCTCACCGCCTCGTCCGACGGGGTGGCGCGGGGGTCCGCGGTGAGGCTGACGAGAGCGGCGAAGAGGGCTGTCCCCGCCACCTCCGCGGTCAGCCGGGGCACGCGGGCCCAGCGCGTGAAGGCCGTGCCCTGCGGCGCCCGGGGCTCGTCCGGCGTCTCCCACCCGTACAGCCCGGTCAGCTCCGACCGTACGGCGTCGTCGCCGTTGCCGTCCCCATAGCCGGCCCCGTTCCCGGCCACGCCCTCGTTCCCGGCCCCGCGCCCGGCCCGGTCGGCGGGGGCGGTCGCCCAGCCCGTCTGCCGTACGCGCGCCCCCGGCGGGGCGCCCACGACACGGTGCACCCGCAGTTCGTACCGGCCCCTGACCACGGTCACGCTCTCGACCCGCAGTCCGGGCGCCGTGGGCGGGCCCGCCCCGAACACCGGCCGGTGCCAGGACGCGGCCCAGCCCCAGCCGTCGCCGTGCCCGGCGCCCAGAGGACGGATACGGCGGCGGACGCTGGGGACCCCCGCGATCTCGACGGCCAGATGGTTGTCCGCGACGTTCTCCGGCGCGGTGGGTCCCGTCCTGGTGGAGTAGGCCTGCCGGCCGTAGTGCGGGTCGTCCTCCGCCGCCGACTCCCCCTCGTGGGGCCGGACATTGTCACTGCCGTGGTTGTGCAGCCGTACGATCCCGTCCGCGGCCGTGGAGTGCACCAGCAGCCCCGGCGCGGGCAGGGCGAGCACCCGGTCGGCGCCTTCGCCCGGGGCGGCCTCCTCGGTGGCCGTCCACAGCGGGTCGTCCGGGGGCGCGAGCAGGGCGACCAGGGCCTTGGACGCCCAGTAGGGCGAGGAGGGACCCGAGTAGCGCTGGAGCGTGGCGGTATGGGGCCCGTGCCAGCCCAGGCCGAGCAGACCGTCCGCGCCGATGGCGCCACGGTCGAGGAAGTAGCGCAGCGATCCGTTCAGCAGCCGGCGTGAGACACCCGGCGCGAGCGGGGTGTGCCCGGTGACGGCGCCCAGGGCGACCGCCGTACCGGCCGCGAAGCGGTAGGTGAGCGAGCGGCCGAAGTGCATCGGCGCGCCGTCGGCGCCGAACATCAGGGAGAAACTCTCCAGGTGCTCACGCAGCCGGGCGCCGAGGCGCGCGGCCGACTCCCCGGTGTCGCCCGCGAGATGGGCGTCCAGCACCGGATACAGGTGCAGCGCCCAGCCGTTGTAGTGGTCGAAGGCACGGCCGTCACCGTCGGAGTACCAGCCCTGGCCGCGGTACCACCCCTCCAGCAGGGCGAGTGCCCGCTCCCGCGCGCCCGCCGTCTCGGCGTCGCCCCGGCCCACCGACTCCAGGAATCCCGCCACGGTGTACGGGAACAGATACCAGTTGTTGGGGGCCGGGGTGTGCCGCAGCGCGCCGCGCAGCCACTCCTCCGCACGGTCCCGCACGCCCGGGTCCAGCCGGTCCCACAGCCAGGCCCTGGTCAGCCGCAGTCCGAGGGCGACGGACGCGGACTCGACCATCGGCTGTCCCCGTACCTCGTGGCCGAGGACCGGCGGCCAGGACTCGGCGTCGTCCCGGCCGGGGGTACGGGTCCCCGCCGCGAGCCCGTCCGCGTACCGGTCCAGCCAGCCGTGCGGATCCTCGCCGCCCGCGCCGGCGACCCGGAAGGCGGCGGCGAGGAACGTACGGGCGTACCCCTCCAGACCGTCCGAGCGCACACCGGAGACGGACGGCCGGCCGGGCAGGTCGAGCAGGGCGCGGCCCGGGGAGGCCCATCGCCACGCGGCGTGCAGCAGACCGTCGGCGGTGGCCTCCCAGTGTGCCCGGGTCCAGCCGGTGTACGGGCTGAGCGTCCGGTCCTCGGCGGGCAGCCGGAACCCGGGGCAGCCGTCCACCGCACCCGCTCCGGGGACTTCGCGCGGGGACGTCATGCGAGGAACGCCAGCCTTTCGCGTCGTACGGGATGGGCGAAGCCCTCGCCCGCGGCCCAGCGCGCGGCCTCGCCGACGGCGAGATCGGCCAGCCGTCGCAGCTCGTTGCCCTGTGAACCGGCGAGATGCGGCGTGATGAGCGCGTTCCCGCACTCCCACAGCGGATGGTCCGGGGGCAGTTCGTCGGGGTCCGTGACATCGAGGACGGCCCGGATCCGGTCCGCCCGGAGCACCTCGACGAGGGCGTCCTGATCGACGACGGCGCCGCGTGCCGTGTTGATGAGGACGGCGTCCTGCCGCATCGACCGGAGGAGTTCGCGGCTGACGAGGCCACGGGTGGCGGGCAGCAGCGGGGTGTGCACGCTGACGGTGTCGGTGAGCGCGAACAGTTCACCGAGGCCGACCTGCCGGACGCCGAGCGCGGCGGCCTGCACACCGTCCACGTACGGATCGTGCAGCAGCACCCGCAGATCGTAGGGCCGCAGCAGGTCGATGACGCGTCGGCCGATCAGCGAGGCGGAGAGAATGCCCACGGTGCGGCCGTAGTTGCCCACCTCGGGGGTGCGCGGCCGCTCCTCGCGGCGGCGCGCGGCCCGGTAGTCGCGGGCGCTCTCCAGCGCGCGTTTGCCGGAGAGCAGGATCATCGCGACGGTGTACTCGGCCACCGGGAGGGCGTTGGCGGCGGCGGCCGAGGACACCTCGATGCCCCGTTCCCAGCAGGCCTCGGTGATATGGCCCCGGACCGAGCCCGCGGTGTGGACGACGGCACGCAGCCGGGGCGCCGCTTCCAGGACGGCGGCGTCCAGGGGCGGACAGCCCCAGCCGGTGACGAGGAGTTCGGCCTCCGCGAGGACGGCGCGGGCCCGGCCGGTGGTGAAGTCGTCGAGGACGGGCGCCGACGGCAGATCGCACACCGCGCGCAGGGCGGCCAGCGCGTCGGGGCCGAGGACGGCGTCCGCGACGTCCGGCCCCATCGCGAGGGCGGCACGCGGCCGTGGCCGCGCGGTTCGGGCGGTCGGTGCGGCGGTCATCGGTCTCCTGATACGGGAGTGACACGGAGCACCGGGCCTGGGCGCCTCCCGTGGCTCCGGCCGGGGGACACGGGAAATCCTGATCGGCTGATCGGAACGGGTCAAGAGACCCCCCCCGGGAGAACCCCCGCCCGGTCAACCGCGCGCTTATGAGCGCCGAGTGGCCACGGACGGAAGCGAGCGGCCATAGACGGAGGGGAGCGGCCCCAGACGGAGGGGAGTGGCGGCTACGGACGGATCCGGTCGGGAGCGGCCGCGGACGGACCGGCGGAGCTGCCCTCCGTGCCCGTCGGCGCGAAGGGCACGGTGAGGCAGGCGAGCCGCGCCCCCGCCGTTCCCGCCTCACCTGGGCCGGTCGACGTGTGGTGCTCATGGATGACCAGGGAACGCGCCCCGCCCGGCCGGAAGCGCCAG
Organism: Streptomyces sp. NPDC002018; assembly: GCF_042890865.1. NCBI lineage: Bacteria > Bacillati > Actinomycetota > Actinomycetes > Kitasatosporales > Streptomycetaceae > Streptomyces > Streptomyces sp. NPDC002018. The sequence goes on along the minus strand of NZ_JBIASO010000014.1, from coordinate 120,086 downwards.
TCGTGCCGGGACTCGGCGGTGCCATGGCCCCCGGCGTCGGTGGTGAAGTCCAGCCAGACCTCGTTCCCGGGGTTCGCGTAGGCGGGGTCGGTGGACGGCTGGTTCGGGTCCATGACGTTCTGGTAATGCGGTCCCGCGGCCTCCGGGGCCCTGCCGCACGGCTCGGTGTGCACATGCGCGCCGTACATACGGTCCGGGAGCAGACCGCTCACCCTGAGCAGGACCGTGGTGGCCGCCCCGTCGGCCTGCTCGCCGGCGTGTACGCCGTCTCCGCCGCCGTCCGACTCGCCGCTCTGCTGGACGACGGAGACGCGCGAGCCCACGGGGACCTTTGTCACGTCGTACGTCAGCGCGTTCGAGAGCTGGGAGGGGGAGGGCGGCGCGAACCACCCCTCGGCCTTGACGAGGCCGGAGCCGTCCCGCGCGAACGCCGTGGTGGTCGGCATCACGAGGATGGCCGTGACGGCGAGGGCTGCGGACGCCTTGCGATGTGTCCTCACGAGCGGTCTCCTTCGACGGGGATGTTGAGGAGTCCAGGGTGGTGGACGGCGGCGGTCCCGCCGTGACGCATGGCGACTGCGCGCCACGCGATTAAGGCGTTCGGTGCAGTGAAGAGGCCGGTGCGCCGGGGGACCGGTCCAGATGAGGCGTCTCGGGGCCGGTGACCCGGGCAGAGCCAGATTAACTCCGGGGCACATCGGAGGCACACAGAGCGCGGTCGCGTTCCGGCTCCGGGAAGGGCCTGCCGGAGACGGCTCCAACGTGGCCCGCCTCGTCCACCACGCCCGCCCCCGCCCGACGAGCACTCCGCCCGGCCGAATCCCCCGAGCGGGTGAGAGAGCCACGCACCGGGCCGAACCGAACCGGGCCGAGCCCGCGCATGACCCCGCAGCGGTCATGTACTAGAGTTATCTCGACATCGAGATATCTGCCGAAGGGCTACCGCGGCCGCCACTCGGTAAGGGTTACCTAACCAAGCCTTACCTTAGCGGATCGGCGAGGGTCGTGGCGGCACCACGCGGCGGTAGCCGCACATAGAGGTACAGGCGCGGTAGTACGCGCACATTGATGAAGGAGACTGTCGTGTCGGCGAACAGCTTCGACGCCCGCAGCACGCTGCGCGTGGGCGACGAGTCGTACGAGATCTTCAAGCTGGACAAGGTCGAGGGCTCCGCGCGCCTCCCTTACAGCCTGAAGGTGCTGCTGGAGAACCTGCTCCGCACCGAGGACGGCGCGAACATCACCGCCGACCACATCCGCGCGCTCGGCGGCTGGGACTCCCAGGCGCAGCCGAGCCAGGAGATCCAGTTCACCCCGGCACGCGTGATCATGCAGGACTTCACCGGTGTGCCCTGTGTCGTGGACCTCGCCACCATGCGTGAGGCCGTGAAGGAGCTGGGCGGCGACCCGGCGAAGATCAACCCGCTGGCCCCGGCCGAGCTGGTCATCGACCACTCCGTCATCGCCGACAAGTTCGGTACGCCGGACGCCTTCGCGCAGAACGTGGAGCTGGAGTACGGCCGCAACAAGGAGCGTTACCAGTTCCTGCGCTGGGGCCAGACCGCGTTCGACGAGTTCAAGGTCGTCCCGCCCGGCACCGGCATCGTCCACCAGGTCAACATCGAGCACCTGGCCCGTACGGTCATGGTCCGGGGCGGCCAGGCCTACCCCGACACCCTCGTCGGCACCGACTCGCACACCACCATGGTCAACGGCCTCGGTGTGCTCGGCTGGGGGGTCGGCGGTATCGAGGCCGAGGCCGCGATGCTCGGCCAGCCCGTCTCGATGCTCATCCCGCGCGTCGTCGGCTTCAAGCTGACCGGTGAGCTGCCCGCCGGCACCACCGCCACCGACCTCGTCCTCACCATCACCGAGATGCTGCGCAAGCACGGCGTCGTCGGCAAGTTCGTCGAGTTCTACGGCGAGGGCGTCGCCGCCACCTCCCTCGCGAACCGCGCCACCATCGGCAACATGTCGCCGGAGTTCGGCTCCACCGCCGCGATCTTCCCGATCGACGACGAGACCCTCAAGTACCTGCGTCTGACCGGCCGCAGCGACCAGCAGGTCGCGCTCGTCGAGGCGTACGCCAAGGAGCAGGGCCTCTGGCTCGACCCGGCCGCCGAGCCCGACTTCTCCGAGAAGCTGGAGCTGGACCTCGCGACGGTCGTCCCCTCCATCGCGGGCCCGAAGCGTCCCCAGGACCGTATCGTCCTGGCCGAGGCCAAGCAGAAGTTCATCGAGGACGTGCGCAACTACGTCACCGAGGACGAGGAGGCGGGCAAGGAGTCCTTCCCGGCCTCCGACGCCCCGGCCTCGGCCGACGGCGTACCGACCCGGCCGACCCTGGTCACGGCGCCCGACGGTTCGACGTACGAGATCGACCACGGCGCCGTCACCGTCGCCGCGATCACCTCCTGCACCAACACCTCGAACCCGTATGTGATGGTCGCCGCCGCGCTGGTGGCCAAGAAGGCGGTCGAGAAGGGCCTGACCCGCAAGCCCTGGGTCAAGACCACCCTCGCCCCCGGCTCGAAGGTCGTCACCGACTACTTCGACAAGGCGGGACTGACCCCCTACCTCGACAAGGTCGGCTTCAACCTCGTCGGCTACGGCTGCACCACCTGCATCGGCAACTCGGGCCCGCTGCCCGAGGAGGTCTCCAAGGCGGTCAACGAGCACGACCTCGCGGTCACGTCGGTGCTCTCCGGCAACCGCAACTTCGAGGGCCGGATCAACCCCGACGTCAAGATGAACTACCTGGCGTCCCCGCCGCTGGTCGTCGCGTACGCCCTCGCCGGCTCGATGAAGGTGGACATCACCAAGGACGCCCTGGGCATCGACCAGGACGGCAAGCCCGTTTATCTCGCGGACATCTGGCCGACCGAGGCCGAGGTCAACGATGTCGTGGCCAACGCCATCGGCGAGGACATGTTCAACAAGTCCTACCAGGACGTCTTCGCGGGCGACGCGCAGTGGCAGGCGCTGCCGATCCCGACCGGCAACACCTTCGAGTGGGACCCGCAGTCCACCTATGTCCGCAAGCCCCCGTACTTCGAGGGCATGACGATGGAGACCAGCCCGGTCGAGGACATCACCGGCGCGCGGGTCCTCGCCAAGCTGGGCGACTCGGTCACCACGGACCACATCTCCCCGGCCGGTGCCATCAAGGCCGACACCCCGGCCGGAAAGTACCTCACGGAGCACGGCGTCGAGCGGCGCGACTTCAACTCGTACGGCTCCCGCCGCGGCAACCACGAGGTGATGATCCGCGGCACGTTCGCCAACATCCGGCTGCGCAACCAGATCGCGCCGGGCACCGAGGGCGGCTTCACCCGCGACTTCACCGTCGAGGGCGCCCCGGTCTCCTTCATCTACGACGCCTCCCAGAACTACCAGGCCGCCGGCACCCCGCTGGTCGTCCTGGCGGGCAAGGAGTACGGCTCGGGCTCGTCCCGCGACTGGGCCGCGAAGGGCACGGCGCTGCTGGGCGTGAAGGCCGTCATCGCCGAGTCGTACGAGCGCATCCACCGCTCGAACCTGATCGGCATGGGCGTCCTCCCCCTCCAGTACCCGGAGGGCGCGTCGGCGGAGGCCCTGGGCCTGACGGGCGAGGAGACCTTCTCCTTCACCGGCGTCACGGAACTGAACAACGGCACCACCCCCCGCACGGTCAAGGTCACCACGGACACGGGCGTGGAATTCGACGCGGTCGTCCGCATCGACACCCCGGGCGAGGCGGACTACTACCGCAACGGCGGCATCATGCAGTACGTGCTGCGGAGCCTGATCCGCAAGTAGTCCAGACAGCGCCACCAGGGCACTGAACCGAGGGCCGTGTCCCGTACGTATCCGTACGGGACACGGCCCTCGTCGCGTCGTATGGCGTGAACTTGCCCAGCCAGAACGTTGCTCTGCGTAATCATGCGGATATACAATGTGTCTCAGTTGCGCACTCAACCAACCCCGAGTGGAGGCAGGCATGGCCCGTGCCTGGGAGGCCGATCCGTCCGCGTTATTCGAGCGGCGGCTGGGAAAGTCGGCCGAGGAGCTGGGGCATTCGGACGGCAAGGACGCATGCCCGGACATCTGGCAACTCGACAACGGCGATATCGCGGTGATCGGCCGGGATCTGACATCCCATTTCGCTACGCGACTGCCCGAGGGCGTCAGCCTCGCCGCGGACGAACGACTGGTCGTCATCCCCGGAAATATGCTCGGTGCAGCGAAGCCGGACATCGCCGATGCGTAATCGGCGCGCCCTGTTCCGTGCCGTGTCGGAGGCCATGGATTCGCTGCGATGGAGGCAGGTATGACTCGTTCCTGGGAAGCTGATCCGTCCGCGTTATTCGAGCGGCGGCTGGGGAAAACGGCCCAGGAAATGGGCAACTCCGACGGAAATGACGAGTGCCCGGACATCTGGGAGCTCGACAACGGGGATATCGCGGTGATCGGCCGTGATCTCACCGCTCACTATGCTCCGCATCTCCCGGAGGGCGTCAGCCTCGCCACGGACGAGCGGCTGGTCGTCATCCCCGGGAATATGCTCAGCGCGGCGAAGGCGGATATCGTCGATGCTTGATCTCCGACCTCCGACTCTCCTCCCTGAACAGGGCGAGAGGCTTGTACGGGACATTTACAAGCGGGACTTCCGGGAACGCCTCGCGGCAATCCAGAACCAGGACTCCTGGAAGCTCGAACGGCGACAGCACTTCGAGGAACTGGGTAGTGCCAGCCGGGACGCGCTTACCCAGGGCGACTGGGGCCGCTCGCTGCGGTTGATCGAGGAACGACGCGACGATGTGCTCGCGTCCGTTCGCGAGGACGAACGCCGCGGTTCCCGCTTTCATCGGGTGCGTGTAGTGGAAAAGCCGCTGACGCCCTATCTGCAGTGGGAGCTTTATTCGCTGCGGCAGCGCGCCGAATGCGGTGGGAGAATCCGAACGGTCGACGCTGAAGTGGTGGCCGCGTCGGAGGACAACGGGCTCCTCCCGGAAGTCGTCGTTCTCGGCGGGCATACGCTTTACGAGGTGCTTTACAACGAATCCGGTGTGCCCTGCGGCGCGGTCCGCTATACCGACGCCGGGATCGTTGGGCGCTGGGAAAGCTACATCAAGGAACTTTACGAGGCAGGTGAGGACGTGGAGAGCTACTTCGCCCGCGAGGTGGCGCACCTTCCCCCACCGACGAGGAACGCGGAGTAGACCGATCAACGAGCACAGCGGTGACGAGAGGCGTCTCGGCAGGTCGGACAACGACCTGTCGGGTACGTCGCGCGATGTCGTACAGGCCGGAAGCGTGAGCGGCGGAATCCACTTCCACGGGCGCGGCGCACCGGACGAGGACGGTTCCCCGCACCCCACGCCGCGGCAACTCCCCGCCGACATCCGTGGATTCGTCAACCGTACACATGAGCTCGACGAGTTGAACGCCGTGCTGGCCGACGAGGACGGCAGGCCACTGGTCATCTCGGTGTATGTCATCGCCGGCACCGCCGGTGCGGGTAAGACCTCGCTCGCCCTGCGCTGGGCCCATCAGGTTCAGGACCGCTTTCCCGACGGGCAGCTCTACGTCAATCTGCGGGGTTACGACCCGGGGGCGCCGGTCACCGCACAGGATGCCCTGCACCGTTTCCTCGGCGCACTGGGGATACGTCCCGGATCGGTGCCGCAGGATCCCGATTCCGCGGCCGCGCTGTACCGCTCCTTACTGGCCGACCGCCGGATGTTGATCGTCCTTGACAACGCTGCCACGGTCGGCCAGGTCCGTCCGTTGCTGCCGGGCAGCTCGGGCTGTCTGGTGGTCGTCACCAGCCGGAGCAGGCTCTCCGGACTCGCCGTCCGGGACGGGGCACGGCGGCTGACGCTCGGGACGCTGCCGCAGCCGGAAGCCGTCGCCCTGCTGCGTGCCGTCACCGCCGGATACCGTCCGGAGGACGATCTCGGCAAGCTCACGGAACTGGCCGGGCTCTGCGCCCGGCTGCCGCTGGCCCTGCGGATCGCCGCCGAACGCGCGGCGAGCCGGCCCCATATGAAGCTGGACGACCTGATCGCCGATCTGAGGGACGAGAGCGCTCTGTGGGACGCGCTCAGCACCGGGGACGACGAGGAGGCGGAGGCCGTCCGTACCGTCTTCGCCTGGTCCTACCGCGCCCTCTCCGAGACCGCGGCCCGGCTGTTCCGGCTGCTCGGCCTGCATCCGGGCCCCGAGTTCGGGCTGCACGCCGCCGCGGCTCTCGCCGGACTGACCGCCGCACGCACCCGGCAACTGCTGGACTCCCTGGTCGGTGCCCATCTGCTGGAGCAGACCGCGCCGGACCGCTACCAGTTCCACGACCTGCTGCGCGCCTACGCCACCGACCAGGCACAGCACGAGGAGCCGTCCGAGGAGCGGGAGGCCGCCCTCCACCGCGTACTGGACTGGTATCTCCACACGGCGGACGCCGCGCAGAGCTGGATCAGCCCCGCCGAACCCCATCTGGAGCTGCCGGCGGTCACCGAGGGCGTACAGCCTCTGTCCTTCGTGGACTACGACGCGGCCGTCGACTGGTCGGAGCGCGAGCACACCAATCTGCTCCGGGCCGTGCGGGCCGCCGCGGCCACGGGGGACGACCGGCTCGCCTGGCAGCTGTCCGCCGTGCTGGCGAACGCCTACTCGCCCTCCGCTCCCGCCTCGGAGTGGGCGACCGCCGGCCGGATCGGCCTGGTAGCGGCGCGACGGCTGGGCGAGCGCCGCGGAGAGGCTCAGCTCCTCACCGAACTGGGCATGAGCCACACCCGGAACAACCGCCTGGCCGAAAGCTATGAGAACCACAGCGAGGCCTTACGGATCTGGCGCGAGCTGGGTGACCGTGAGGGAGAGGCCCATTCACTCAACCTGGTGGGGCTGGTCCATCTCCACGCAAGGCGACTCGGCGCCGCCGCCGAGCACTTCGAGCAGGCGACCGCCCTCTTCCAGGAGCTCGACGCGGCCCACTGGGAGGCCACCACCCTCTCGAACCTCGGCCAGTACCCACTACCGCGCCGGCCGTCTCCCGGAGGCCTCCGGGGTCGCCCGCCAGGCGCTCGCGGCGCATCGTGCCCTGGGCAACGCACGGGGTGAGGGCAATGTCCTGCGGCTGCTCAGCCATCTGGAGCTGGAGCAGGGGCGGGCGGAACAGGGGCTCGGCTCCGCCCGGGACGCCGTGGACATCGCGCTCACACTGCGCGATCACCGGCTGGAGGGCTACTGGCTCCTCACCCTGGGCGATGCCCAGCAGGCGAACGGCGAGCCGGCCGAGGCGCTCGCCTCCTACCAGCGCTCCGCGGCCCTCCACCGCCGCCTGGGGAACCGGAGCCGGGAGGCCATGGCCTGGAACAGCACGGCCGACGCGTACCGGCGCCTCGGCCGCCACGAGGAAGCGGCGCAGTTCCACCGCAGGGCCGCCGCCGTCCACCACGAGCTCGGCGACACCTGGGACGAGGCCATGGCCCTGGACGGGCTGGCCGAGGCGCTGGCGGCCGAAGAGCCGCAGGCCGCCCTCGGCCACTGGGCGGACGCGCTGCGGCTCCTCGCCGGCTACGACGACCCGCGCGCGGTCGCCGCGCGCGAGCGGATGGAGAGCCGCCGCGCCGAGACCTGCTGAGCCGGAGCGCCCGCCCGACACGGCGGCGGTGCGCCGGTCCATGAGTGGAAAGCCGGAACGGGTCACCGGCTTGTGCCGGTGACCCGTTCCTTGACCCGTCCCTTGAGCCGTTCCTTCGACCTGTTGCCGTGATCTGTCCGTGTGAGCCGTTTCCGTGACCCGCGCGCTCGACCCGTTTCCGGGGGTCGTTCCCGCGGGTCGGCTCACCTCGCTACCGGAGCAGTTCCACCTCCGCCAGGGTCGGCGGGGTGTCCGTCGGGCCCGTGGTCACCAAGCGGTACTTCGTGTACGTGCCCGGCCTGGCGACCGTGAAGGCGCGGGTCTGTTTGTCCCAGGTGAAGGACTGCGCCGACCTGGTGTCCAGGGTGCGCCAGACCGTGCCGTCCGACGAGCCCTGGAGTGTCCAGCCGCTCGGGGCCTTCGACGCCGTGGCCGACGTCAGGGTGTACTGGACCGCGCGGGTCGCCGAGCCGACCGGCAGGTCCACCGACTCGACCGTCCCCTCCGTACGGGAGGAGTTGTCGAACAGCGGGCCCGACGCCGGCAGCGCGTCCGTCCGGGGGGACGGGGCCTTGTCGTCCCGCGTGATCGAGACCGGGGCCGCGTTCCTGCCCGAACCCCACGCCGACGGCTTCGGACCCATCGCGAACTCCAGCGTGCCGCCCCGTGCGATCAGTTCGTGGGGGAGCGCCGTGGAGTTCCAGGTCTTGCCGTTCACCTTGAGGCCCTGGACATAGATGTTCTTGCGGCTGTTCTTCGGGGCCTTGACCACGAGCTTGCGGCCGTTGTCCAGATGGACCGTCGCCTTGGTGAAGAGCGGCGAGCCGATCGCGTACTCCCCGCTGCCCATCACCAGCGGATAGAACCCGAGCGCCGAGAAGAGGTACCACCCCGACTGCTCGCCGTTGTCCTCGTCGCCGTGGTAGCCCTGTCCGATCTCACTGCCGACATACAGCCGGCCCAGGACCTCGCGGACCTTCTCCTGCGTCTTCCAGGGCTGCGAGGCCGCGTTGTACATGTATGTCGCGTGGTGGGCGACCTGGTTGGAGTGGCCGTACATGCCCATCCGTACGTCGCGCGCCTCCGTCATCTCGTGGATGACCCCGCCGTACGAGCCGACGAACTCGGGACCGGCCGTCTCGGGCGTCGCGAAGTACGTGTCCAGCTTCCGCGCGAGGCCCGAGCGGCCCCCGTAGAGGTTCGCCAGTCCGCGCGAGTCCTGCGCCGCCGTGAAGGCGTAGCCCCAGCCGTTCGTCTCGGTGTAGTCGTAGCCCCAGACCCTCGGGTCGTACGTCTCCGAGTCCACACGCCAGTCGCCCTTCAGGTCACGGCCCTGGAAGAAGCCGGCCTTCGGGTCGAAGAGCGTGACATAGTTTTTGGCCCGGTTGCGGAAGTACTCCGACTCCTCCTTGTACCGCTCCTTCTTGGTCTTCTTGTAGAGGGCCTCGGCCATCGTGGACAGGCCGTAGTCGTTGAGGTAGCCCTCCAGCGACCAGGACAGCCCCTCGTGCGTCTCCGTGGAGGCGTAGCCGAGGAAGGGCGAGGTCTCCATGCCCTTGCGCCCCACACCCGAACTGGGCGGCACCACGGTGGCGTTCTTCAGCGCCGCCTCGTACGCCGCCTCCGCGTCGAAGTCGACGCCCTTCACATACGCGTCGGCGAAGGCCACGTCCGAACTCGTACCGGTCATCAGGTCCGCGTAGCCCGGGGAGGACCAGCGGGAGATCCAGCCGCCGTCCTTGTACTGCTGGACGAAGCCGTCCACCAGCTCGCCCGCCCGCTCCGGGGTGAGGAGGGAGTACGCGGGCCAGGTCGTCCGGTAGGTGTCCCAGAAGCCGTTGTTGACGTACACCTCACCGTCGACGATCTTCGCGCCGGTCTGCGTCGGGGTGTCCTGGCCCGTCTTCGGCGAGAACGGGCTGGCGTACTGCTGCTTCGGGCGGGACTTCGTCCCGGTGTTCTCGAAGCCGGAGTTGGGATACAGATACAGCCGGTAGAGGCTGGAGTAGAGCGTGGTGAGCTGGTCGTGGTCCGCGCCCTCCACCTCCACCTTGCCGAGGATGTCGTCCCAGGCGCGCTGCGCCCGGTCCTCGACCCGTTCGAAGCGGGTGCCGGCCGGGATCTCGTCGGCGAGGTTCTTCTTCGCCTGGTCCACGCTGATCAGCGAGGTCGCCAGCCGCAGGGTGACGGTGCGGTCCTCACCGGCGTCGAAGCGCAGATAGCCGGTGACGTCCGCGCCCCCGCCGCCGGACAGCTTGCCGCTCGCCGTGACGGGCGCGTCGAAGACGCCGTATACGAAAAGACGCGTGGCGCCGGTCGACAGACCGCTCCTGACGTCCGAGAAACCGGTGAAGGAGCCGGTCTCCGGGTCCAGCGTCAGCCCGCCCGCGTTGGAGATGTTGTCGAAGATCATGCTCGCGTCCGCGCCGGGATAGGTGACCCGGACCATCGCCGCGTGATCGGTCGGGGTCATCTCGGTCCTGAGACCGTTCTCGAACGTCACCCCGTAGTAGTGGGGCCTCGCGATCTCGTTCTCGTGCCGGAACGGCAGCGCCCGCGCCGTACGGGACGCGTCGGGCGTGCCCGCGGCCACCGACGGCATCATCTGGAACGTCTGCCGGTCGCCCATCCAGGGGCTCGGCTCATGGCTGGCGCTGAAGGCCTGGACGGTCGGCAGGTTGTCGGCGTTGTTGCCGCGGCTGTACTCGTACAGCCAGCTCGTCGACCCCGCGTTGGTCACCGGCGTCCAGAAGTTGAAGCCGTTGGGCACGGCTGTCGCGGGGAAGGTGTTGCCGCGCGAGAAGGACCCGCTGGAGTTGGTGCCGCGGGTGGTGGACGCGTAGTCCGACAGATGCGCCAGCCGCTTCTCGGGTGCCTTGGGGGCCAGGGTGATGTCGTCGATCCAGCCCTGGAAGGCCGCGGGGCCCTTGGGGGAGTCGTACGCCACCAGGATCCGGTCGACGGTCTTTCCGGCCGCGACCGAGCCGATCCGCGCGTCGACCTGGTTCCACTGGTTGACATAGAGGCGCTTGGCGGCGCCCTGGCCCTGCGGGGTCAGCAGCCCGCCGTGCGCGTCGACGGCCTTCAGAGCGCTCAGATAGGTGCCGTCGGTGAACGCGAGATCGACGGAGACGTTGGTGGCGGGGTAGTTGAGATCCGTCTCCGGGAGGGAGGGATAGATCCGGTACGAGAGCGCGGTGTCGCGCCGCACGGCCGTGTTGACGTCGAAGATCTTGTTGTACGAGTACGCGCGCCCCTCCGGCTGGTGCGTCCCGGCGTACTTCAGCGCGCGCTTGCCGGTGAATCCGGCGGCGGACTTGGCCGTGGGGGAGCCGGACGGGCCGCGGTCGACCTGCGTCCGCATGTCCTGGGGCGCCGGGGCGCCCATGTCGCCGTTGGAGAACTGGACATCGGCGAGCTGGGTGGCGTCGGAGCCGCCGTTGTTGGCCGTGATCTCCAGCCGGTAGTGCTGGTACGCGGTCGTACCGGCGATGTCGTACGACTTCGTCTGGAAGCGCTCGCCGAAGGTCTCGCCCTTCCGCGTGTCCAGGTCCTGCCACTGCGTGCCGTCCGTGGATCCCTGGAGCGTCCAGTCCCTGGGGTCGCGCTCGGCGTGGTCGTTCGCGGAGGTCAGGGCGTAGGTGAGGACCTTGACGGGCCCGTCCAGGTCGAACTCCACCCAGGCGGTGCGGGTGAAGGCCAGCCACTTCGTGGCCGACTGGACATCGACCAGATTCTCCTTGGTCTCCCCGCCGCCGGTGTTCTCGCCGCTGGCGCGCAGATCCACCACCCGGTCGGTGATATTGCCCGGGATTCCACTGGTGAAGCCGCCGTCGACACCGGATGCCCGCTTCTCGCCGCCCGGTCCCACTTCGACGGTGTTGCGCCAGTCCGGCTGTGTTTCGTCGGCCTCGAAGGACGTACTGAATTCCTTTTCCGCCAGCTTGGGTTGCGCGGGTCGCGCCACGGCGGCGGACTGCGCCGTGACGACGAGCAGCGCGGCGGCGGCCACCAGGGCGGCCGGGTGCCATTGTCTGCGCCGGGGTCCGGTTCTCTGCTCCATACCGAGCTTTCCTCCTGCGTACCAAGTCGGACAACGTTGTCAAACGAGAGCGCAGGGTCCAGTAGGAGCCAAGTGCAGAGTGGTGTCAAGGGTGTTGCGGGGGTGGAACATTTGGAGTCGGCCATTCCGATGGGGGCGGAGGTGGTCGAATGAGTACACAACCGGCTCGGATATCCGCGAGGTCTCAACTAGGGAAAGACTGCCGTCCAAACCTGCTTTCGATCTTGCTCAGTTGGCGGGAAGTGGACTATACCTGTCGGCGTCCGCCCCTGGGGTTTCCCGCAGTGGCGGACAACACGTAGGAGGAGGGGGCGGCCGGGAGGGTTCTGTCCACGACCGGCCGTTCGTAGAGGCCCGTACTCCCGCGACCGACGCGCACGACGAAGAGCGACCATCCTGCACGACCCAGCTTCAATCGACCGCGGTGGCGGGGCCCTTCTCCTCAGGCGAGAAGCACGGGCGACCGGTACACCGCCTGAGTCCTGGAGAAGGCGAGGACTTGAGCATGGGATCCACCTCCGCTCAGCACAACGGGGGCCTCGGCCGTCGTGATGTGATCAAGCGGTCCGCCGCGATCGGTCTGATCACCGTCCCGACGATGAGCTTCCTGGCGTCCTGCGCGAGCAGCGACAGCGGGACCGACAACAAGGTCGACAAGGGCACGGCGTCCGAGAAGAACCCGCTCGGGGTGAACGACAGCGCGCCGCTCGACTTCGTCCTGTTCGACGGCGGTTTCGGCACCGAGTACGCCACGGACGCCGTCAAGCAGTACGAGAAGGCCTTCCCGAAGGCGGAGGTGAAGTTCACCCCGACCCAGAAGATCCAGTCCCAGCTCCAGCCGCGCTTCAACGGCGGCACCCCGCCCGACCTGATCGACAACTCGGGCGCCGAGGCGATGGACATGGGTGTTCTCGTCGGCAAGAAGCAGCTCGCCGATCTCACGCCCCTGCTGGACGCCCCCTCCTACGACGACCCGGCCAAGAAGGTCAGGGACACGCTGCGGCCCGGCGTCGTCGAGATGGGCCAGTTCGACGGCGACCCGGTGTGGATCATGTACTACGCCTACACGGTGTACGGCGTCTGGTACTCGCAGACCGCGCTGGACAGGCTCGACGCGGAGTACCCCGAGGACTGGGACGCGATGCTGGCCCTCTGCGCGAAGGCCAAGAAGCAGGGCATCGCGGGCTGGACGTACGCCGGCAAGTACCCGTACTACCTCCCGTTCTCGCTCTACCCGTTCATCGGCAAGATCGGCGGCCGTGAGGTCCTCGACGCGATCGACGACCTGGAGCCCAACGCCTGGAAGCACTCGGCCGTGAAGTCCGCCTTCGAGGCGTACTACGAGCTGTACAAGAAGGGCTATGTCCTCAAGGGCACCCCGGGTCTCGACCACATCCAGTCGCAGACCGCGTGGACCGAGGGCAAGGCGCTGTTCATCCCGAACGGCTCCTGGGTGGAGAACGAGGCGGCCAAGACCACGCCGAAGGACTTCCAGATGAAGGTGGCCGCGCCGTCCGGTCTGGACAGCTCGGACAAGCTTCCGTTCGGCGCCATCTGGGCCTCCGGCGGTGAGCCCTTCGTCGTCCCGGCCAACGCCAAGAACCCCGACGGCGGCATGGAGCAGCTCCGCATCATGCTCAGCGAGGCCTCGTCGAAGAACTTCACCTCCAAGGTGAAGTCGCTGACCACCTTCAACGGCGGCACCGACGGGCTGACCCTGTCCACCGCGCTCCAGTCCGGCGTCGACGCCCTCGCCAAGGCGGGCGACAACGTGCTGAACCCGCGGCTCCAGGACTGGTACGTCGCCCTCCAGAAGGAGAAGATCGGCGTGGGCGTGCTCGGCGAGATGATGGCCGGGCGCATGACCCCGGCCGAGGCCATGAACAAGGCCCAGGAGTACGCCGACGCGGCGGCCAAGGACAGCTCCATCAAGCACTACAAGCACCAGTAGGAGCGGATGCGGCCGGAGGCCCCGCCGGGGCTTCCGGTTCCGGCCCGTCGGCCCCGCGCGGAGTCCGACGGGCACTCCAGGGCAGCACGGCGGCACCCGCCGGGATTCGGGGTCGGGAGACATGCAACACGGCAAGTACCGGTTCATCGTGGGGTTTCTCATCGTGCCACTGGCGCTGTACGCGCTTTTCGTCGTGTGGCCGTTCATCCAGTCCATCTATTACTCGTTCACGGACTGGACCGGGCTCAGCCCCGATTTCGCGATGGTCGGCTTCGACAACTACACCCGGATGCTGGACGACGACACTTTCTGGAGTTCCCTCCGGCACAGTCTGCTCTTCGCGCTGCTGCTGCCCGTCGTGGTACTCGGACTGGCGTTGTTCTTCGCCTTCATGCTGAATGTCGGCGGGCGCGGGCGGAAGGGATCCGCCATCGCGGGTGTGCGCGGCTCCGCCTTCTACAAGATCGTGTACTTCTTCCCGCAGGTGCTGTCGATCGCGATTGTCGCGCTGCTCTTCCAGTTCGCGTACAACCCGAACAGCGGTGCCATCAACTCGGCGCTCGGCGCCGTCGGACTGGACAGTGTCCAGCCGGAGTGGCTGGGCGATCCGAATCTCGCGCTGTGGTGCGTGATGGCCGTCCTGGTGTGGTCCACCACCGGCTTCTTCGTGGTCCTGTTCTCCGCGGGCATGGCCTCCATCCCCAAGGACTTCTACGAGGCGGCGCTGCTGGACGGCGCGAACCGCTTCACCACCTTCTTCCGCATCACGCTGCCGCTGCTGTGGGACACGGTGCAGTCGGGGTGGGTCTACATGGGCATCCTCGCCCTGGGCGCGGAGTCCTTCGCGGTCGTCCAGATCATGACCGTGGGACCGGGCGGACCCGCCGATTCCACCAACGTACTGACCCTGCTCGTCTACCAGAAGGCGTTCCGTGACGGTCAGGCGGCCTATGCGACCACGATCGGTGTCGCCCTCCTCGTCGTCACGCTGGCCTTCGCCGCCGTCGTGATGCGGCTGGGCCGACGTGAGCGGCTGGAGTTCTGATGAAGACCACTGACACCCCTCCCCCCGCCGACACGCCGCCCCCGGCGGGTGCCCCGGACCCGGCCGAGGCCACGACGGGCGCGGCACGGCCCGCGGTGGCCAGGACAGCTCCGGAGCCCGGAGGCGAGGGCAGGAGCGGCGGCGTCCTCAATGTCTTCTCGCACGGTGTGCTGGTCATCTGGGCCGTGCTGGTCGTGATGCCGCTGCTGTGGGCGGTCATGACGTCCTTCAAGGACGACAGATCCATCTTCACCGAGCCGTGGTCGCTGCCCGACACGCTGCACTTCGACAACTGGTCGCGCGCCTGGACCCAGGCGCACATGAGCGACTACTTCCTCAACACCGTGCTGGTGGTGGCCGGTTCGCTCGCCGGCACCCTGCTGCTGGGTTCGATGGCCGGCTATGTGCTGGCGCGCTTCGAGTTCCCCGGGAACCGCTTCATCTACTACCTGTTCATCGGCGGGATGAGCTTCCCGGTCATCCTGGCGCTGGTCCCGCTGTTCTACGTCATGAACAATCTGGGCCTGCTGAACACCATCCACGGCCTGATCCTGGTCTACATCGCCTATTCGCTGCCGTTCACGGTCTTCTTCCTGACCTCGTTCTTCAGGACGCTGCCCACCTCGGTCGCGGAAGCGGCGATCATCGACGGCGCCTCGCACACCCGGACCTTCTTCCAGGTGATGCTGCCGATGGCCAAGCCCGGCCTGATCAGTGTCGGGATCTTCAACTTCCTGGGGCAGTGGAACCAGTACCTGCTGCCCACGGTGCTCAACACCGACCCGGACCGCAAGGTGCTCTCGCAGGGACTGGTGCAGCTCGCGGTCAGCCAGGGATACAAGGGCGACTGGTCCGGTCTCTTCGCCGGCCTGGTGATGGCGATGCTGCCGGTGCTCGCCGCGTACATCATCTTCCAGCGCCAGGTGGTGGCCGGTCTGACGGCCGGCGCCCTGAAGTAGCGGACCGGCCCCCAAAGCACCCGAACCGCCCGTCGGCACAGGTCGACGGGCGGTTTGTCGCGTTCCGCATTGCTCAAGGTCTTGACGGGGAGCAGCGCGAAAGGCTGAGCTTAGGGTTCACAAGTTGGAGAGACGTCGGGGTCTCATTGGCGCGGCCCCGGCCGGCGGCGGCGGTCGTGCCGCCTGCCAAGGGCAGGAGTGGATCAGTCGTGGAGACTCCAGGGTCGCAGTCGTCCCTGCACCGGGCCAACCTCGAACGAGTCGTACGAGCGGTTCGTATGGCCGGTTCGCTCACCCAGGCGGAGATCGCCCGGAGCACGGGACTGTCGGCGGCCACGGTCTCCAATATCGTCCGTGAGCTGAAGGACGGCGGCACGGTCCAGGTCACGCCCACCTCGGCGGGCGGCAGGCGGGCCCGCAGCGTGTCCCTCAGCGGCGACGCGGGCACCGTCATCGGGGTCGACTTCGGCCACACCCATCTGCGGGTGGCCGTCGGCAATCTCGCCCACCAGGTGCTCGCCGAGGAGTCGGAGCCCCTCGACGTGGACGCCTCGTCCGCCCAGGGATTCGGCCGCGCCGAGGAGCTGGTCGAGCGGCTCATCGTGACCACCGGCGTCAGCCGCGCCAAGGTGATAGGTGTCGGCCTGGGCGTTCCCGGGCCGATCGACGTGGAGTCGGGCACCCTCGGCTCCACCTCGATCCTGCCGGGCTGGAGCGGCATCAACCCCAGCGACGAGCTGGCCTCGCGCCTGGGCGTCCCCGTCTACGTGGACAACGACGCCAATCTCGGGGCCCTCGGCGAGCTGGTCTGGGGGAGCGGGCGCGGGGTCAGGGACCTGGCGTACATCAAGGTCGCCAGCGGGGTCGGCGCCGGTCTGGTGATAGACGGCCAGATCTACCGCGGCCCCGGCGGTACGGCCGGTGAGATCGGGCACATCACGCTCGACGAGTCGGGCCCGGTGTGCCGCTGCGGCAACCGGGGCTGCCTGGAGACCTTCACGGCGGCCCGCTATGTCCTGCCGCTGCTCCAGTCCAGCCACGGCGCCGATCTGACCATGGAGCGGGTGGTCCAGCTCGCCAGGGAGGGCGACCCGGGCTGCCGGCGGGTCGTCGCCGACGTGGGCCGGCACATCGGCAGCGGTGTGGCGAATCTGTGCAACCTCTTGAACCCCAGCCGGGTGGTGCTCGGCGGGGATTTGGCGGAGGCTGGGGAACTGGTGCTCGGGCCGATACGCGAGTCGGTCTCCCGGTACGCGATCCCGAGCGCGGCCCGGCAGCTCTCGGTGCTCCCCGGGGCGCTCGGCGGCCGTGCCGAAGTGCTCGGCGCGCTCGCCCTGGTCCTCAGCGAAATGGGCGATTCGACCCTTTTGGAGAGCGTCGTTCCGGCCACGACGCCTGCCTTCACTTAGATAACGAATGGCACCGTTGTCATCTCGTTAAGGATTTACTCCTTGACGCCGACCTCGGAGCCGAGTTGACTTCCAGCCACCTCGGCCGCAACGTCGCGGCCTCGTCAGGGAGGTTTGTGAAGTGAACGCAAAGATGCGTCGTGCTGCCGTGGCCGCCGCCGCCACCGCGATGGCCGTCTCGCTCGCCGCTTGTGGCAGCGCGAAGGAGTCCGGTGACAAGGCCGAAGAGTCCAAGCCGGCCGCCGATGGCCCGATCACGGTCGGCCTGCTCCTGCCGGAGAACCAGACCGCCCGGTACGAGAAGTTCGACAAGCCGCTGATCGAGAAGAAGGTCAGCGAGCTGACCGACGGCACCGGCAAGATCGTCTACGCCAACGCCAAGCAGGACGCGACCCTGCAGAGCCAGCAGGCCGACACCATGATCACCAACAAGGTGGACGTGCTGGTCGTCGACGCCGTCGACTCCAAGGCCATCGCCAGCTCGGTGAAGAAGGCCAAGGAGGCCGGCATACCGGTCGTGGCGTACGACCGTCTCGCCGAGGGCCCGATCGACGCCTACACCTCCTTCGACAACGAAGAGGTCGGCCGGGTGCAGGGCAAGGCCCTCCTGGAGGCGCTGGGCGACAAGGCCAAGTCGGGCCAGATCGTCATGATGAACGGTGCCGTCACCGACCCGAACGCCGCCATGTTCAAGAAGGGCGCGCACTCCGAGCTCGACGGCAAGGTGAACATCGGCAAGGAGTACGACACCAAGGAGTGGAAGCCGGAGAACGCCAACGCCAACATGGAGGGCGCCATCTCCGCCCTGGGCAAGGACAAGATCATCGGCGTCTACTCCGCCAATGACGGCATGGCCGGCGGTATCATCACCGCCCTCAAGGGCGCCGGCTTCGCCACCCTCCCGCCGGTCACCGGCCAGGACGCCGAACTCGCCGGTGTGCAGCGCATCGTGACGGGCGAGCAGTTCATGAGCGTCTACAAGTCCTACCCGCAGGAGGCCTCCGTGGCCGCCGAGATGGCCGTCGCGCTCGCCAAGGGCGAGAAGCTCGACTCCATCGCCAAGACCACGGTCGACAGCGCCACCACCAAGGGCGTCCCCTCGGTGCTCGTCCCGGTCGTCTCGCTGACCAAGGACAACATCAACGACACGGTCATCAAGGACGGCATCTACACCGTCGGTGAGATCTGCACCGGCAAGTACAAGGCCGGCTGTGACGCGATCGGTCTGAAGTAGGTCCCCGGGACCGAGAGGTCCCTTCCGGGCCCGCCCGGGACCTGCCCCCGGTGAAGCCTGTCCGGCACCCCGCCCACCAACAGCCCCGCAGCTCGGGCGGGGTGCCGGATGGATCCACCCCGGCCGCCGTGCCATGCCGTGCGCCCGCACCGCGTGGCCGGCCCCTTACGTTCTCTTCTGCTCGACCTCCGCGCCTCCCCCCGGCGCGGCATCCCCGCCGGTCAGGCGGCGAAGGAGATGGTTCACGTGACCGCTACGCCCGTGCTGGCGTTGCGAGGGGTCTCCAAGCGATTCGGTGCCGTCCAGGCGCTCACCGACGTAGAGCTTGAGGTCCACTCCGGTGAGGTGGTCGCCCTGGTCGGCGACAACGGCGCCGGGAAATCAACGCTGGTGAAGACCATCGCCGGCGTGCACCCCATCGATGACGGAGTCATCGAGTGGGAAGGCAGGCCCGTCTCGATCGGCAGGCCGCACGACGCCCAGAACCTGGGCATCGCCACCGTTTACCAGGACCTCGCCCTGTGCGACAACATCGATGTCGTCGGCAATCTGTTCCTCGGGCGTGAACTCCGCAGCTGGGGCGTGCTGAACGAGGTCGAGATGGAGCGCCGCTCGCGCGAGCTGCTCACCACCCTCTCGATCCGGATACCCAGTGTCCGTATCCCGATCGCCTCGCTCTCCGGCGGCCAGCGGCAGACCGTCGCCATCGCACGGTCCATGCTCGGCGAGCCCAAGCTGGTCATCCTGGACGAGCCGACCGCGGCCCTCGGTGTCGAGCAGACCGCCCAGGTCCTCGACCTCGTCGAGCGGCTGCGCGAACGCGGCCTCGCCGTCCTGCTCATCAGCCACAACATGGCGGACGTCAAGGCCGTCGCCGACAAGGTGGCCGTGCTCAGGCTGGGCACCAACAACGGCGTCTTCGACGTCGCGTCCACCTCGCAGGAAGAGATCATCGCCGCCATCACCGGAGCCACGGACAACGCCGTGACCCGTCGCGCGTCGCGCACCGTGGAGGTTCAGAAGTGACCACCGAGAACACCTCCCCCTCGCTCGACAAGGCGGCGCCGTCCGGTACGGCCCCCGCCCCGGTCGACGCCCCCGCCGCGGCGGACGGCGCGGTCACCGCGGTCGACCCGCGGCTGCTCGTACGGGAGCAGGGCTTCGCGGGCTACATCTCCGAGTTCCGGCGCAAGATACGCGCCGGCGACCTGGGTTCCATCCCGGTCGTCATCGGTCTGCTGATCATCTGTGTCGTCTTCCAGAGCCTGAACTCGAACTTCCTGTCCGCGGAGAACATCAACAACATCTCCGTGGCCATGGTCGGCACCGGCATGATCGCCGTCGGTATCGTCTTCGTCCTCCTGCTCGGCGAGATCGACCTGTCGGTCGGCTCCGTCAGCGGTGTGTCCGGTGCCATCGTCGCCGTGCTGAGCGTCACCCACGGGATGAACGAGTGGCTGGCCCTGGTGATCGCCATCGTCAGCGGCGCGGTCATCGGCGCCATCCACGGGTTCTTCTTCGCCCGGGTCGGCGCGCCCGCGTTCGCCGTCACCCTCGCCGGTCTGCTCTTCTGGCTCGGCTTCATGCTCCAGATCCTCGGCGACAACGGCACGATCAACCTGGACCCCGACGGTCTGGTCGCCAAGCTGACCACGCACTACTTCACCGATGTCGCCGCGGCCTACGGGCTCGCGATCGTCGCGGTCGTGGTGTTCTTCGCCACGTCCTTCCTGGAGAACCGCCGCCGTGAGGCCGCCGGTGTCCCCTCCAGGCCGCTCAGCGAGATCGTGCTGCGCACCGTCGTCCTCGCGATCGTGGCCTTCGCGGCGGCGATCATGTTCAACCAGTACAAGGGTCTGCCGCTCGCGCTGGTGATCTTCCTCGTGGTGCTGGTCGTGACCGACTTCGTGCTGCGCCGCACCACGTACGGCCGCAAGGTCTTCGCGCTCGGCGGCAGTGTCGAGGCCTCCCGCCGCGCCGGTATCAACGTCACGCTGATCCGGGTCTCCGTCTACTCGATCGCCGGTACGTTCGCGGCCATCGGCGGTCTCTTCATCGCCTCCAAGATCGCGGCGGCCAACCAGGGCGCCGGCACCGGTGACCTGCTGATGAACGCCATCGCGGCGGCCGTCATCGGTGGCACCAGCCTCTTCGGCGGCCGGGGCCGCACCTGGAACGCGCTGCTCGGTGTCATGGTGATCACATCGATCCAGTACGGACTGGCCCTCCAGGGCATCGCCACCCCGATCCAGTACATGATCACCGGTGGGGTGCTGCTGGCCACCGTCGTGATCGACTCCGTCACCCGGAAGACCCAGAAGACCGCGGGCCGCGCCTGAGGTTCGCCCCCGGCGGCCGTCCCGCAGACGTACGGGCCCGTGCCCGGCACCCCGCCCCGGGGTGCCGGGCACAGCCGTGTTCCGGGTCTAGTCGGTATGACCTACATACAACTGATCGAGTGATGAGTTATGCACCGCCCACTGATGACAGCCGCGAACGGAACATTAGACTCGCCAGATCGGCAGAGCTCGACCAGCCCAAAACGCAAGGAGGCACAGTGAAGCAGGTGCCGCGCGAAGCGCGCCGAGCAGGGGCGGGGGTGGGCGGATGGGAGCTGATGACTCGCATCAGGGAGCCTCGCGACCTGGACCGGCTCGGCCCGGAGCAGCTTGACGAGCTGGCCGGAGAGATCCGGTCGTTCCTCGTGGACGCGGTCTCCAAGACCGGCGGCCACCTCGGTCCGAACCTCGGCGTCGTCGAACTGACCATCGCCCTGCACCGCGTCTTCCACTCGCCGAAGGACAAGATCCTCTTCGACACGGGCCACCAGTCGTACGTCCACAAGCTGCTCACCGGACGTCAGGACTTCTCCCGGCTGAAGAGCAAGGGCGGTCTGTCCGGCTATCCCTCCCGCGCCGAGTCCGAGCACGACATCATCGAGAACTCGCACGCCTCGACGGTGCTCGGCTGGGCCGACGGTCTCGCCAAGGCCAACCAGGTCCTGAACAAGGACGACCATGTGGTCGCGGTCATCGGTGACGGCGCGCTGACCGGCGGCATGGCCTGGGAGGCGCTGAACAACATCGCCGCCGCCAAGGACCGCCCGCTCGTCATCGTCGTCAACGACAACGAGCGTTCGTACGCGCCGACCATCGGCGGCCTCGCGGACCATCTCGCCACCCTGCGGACCACCGACGGCTACGAACGCTTCCTGGCCCGTGGCAAGGACCTCCTGGAGCGCACCCCGGTCGTCGGCCGTCCCCTCTACGACACCCTGCACGGCGCCAAGAAGGGCCTCAAGGACTTCATCGCCCCGCAGGGCATGTTCGAGGACCTCGGGCTGAAGTACGTCGGTCCCATCGACGGCCATGACATCGAGGCCCTGGAGTCCGCGCTGCTGCGGGCCAAGCGCTTCGGCGGCCCGGTCATCGTGCACTGCCTCACCGAGAAGGGCCGGGGCTACCAGCCCGCGCTCGCGGACGAGGCGGATCGTTTCCACGCCGTCGGCAAGATCCACCCCGACACCGGTCTGCCGATCGCCTCCTCGGGCGTCGACTGGACCTCCGTGTTCGGCGAGGAGATGGTCAAGCTCGGCCGGGAGCGCGAGGACATCGTCGCCATCACCGCCGCCATGCTCCAGCCGGTCGGTCTCGACAAGTTCGCGAAGATCTTCCCCGACCGGGTGTACGACGTCGGCATCGCGGAACAGCACGGCGCCGTCTCCGCGGCGGGCCTGGCCACCGGCGGGGTCCACCCCGTCTTCGCCGTCTACGCGACCTTCCTCAACCGGGCCTTCGACCAGGTCCTGATGGATGTCGCCCTGCACCGCTGCGGTGTGACCTTCGTCCTGGACCGCGCGGGGATCACCGGCACCGACGGCGCCTCGCACAACGGCATGTGGGACATGTCGATCCTCCAGGTCGTGCCCGGTCTGCGGATCGCCGCGCCCCGCGACGCCGACCAGGTGCGCGCCCAGCTCCGCGAGGCGGTGGCCGTCGACGACGCCCCGACCGTGGTGCGCTTCTCCAAGGGCGCGGTCGGTCCCGCGGTCGCCGCCGTCGGCCGCGTCGGCGGCATGGACGTGCTGCGCAGGCCCGAAGAGGGCCCGGCGGACGTCCTGCTGGTCTCCGTCGGCGCGCTCGCCCCGATGTGCCTGGAGATCGCCGGGCTCCTCGACAAGCAGGGCATCACGACCACCGTCGTCGACCCGCGCTGGGTCAAGCCGGTGGACGAGGCACTCGCCCCGCTCGCCGAGCAGCACCGGGTCGTCGTCACCGTCGAGGACAACAGCCGCGTCGGCGGCGTCGGGTCCGCGATCGCCCAGACCCTGCGCGACGCCGGGGTCGACGTACCGCTGCGGGACTTCGGCATCCCGCCGCGCTTCCTCGACCACGCCTCCCGCAAGGAGGTCTTGGCCGAGATCGGGCTGACCGCCCCGGACATCGCACGGCAGGTCACCGGCCTGGTCGCGAAGCTGGACGGCCGGCTGGTGCCCTCACCCACCGAGGCCGCCCGCGACTAGGACGCCACGTTCGCGACACGCCCCTGAGCATTCCCTCGAACGGCTGATGGGCCGGTCGGTCCGCCCTGTACGGGTGGTCCGACCGGCCCATCCGTGTGAAAAACGACGTCGCGGGCGCCCCCGGGTGCGCGGCCTCTCGATCATGGCCGGAACGACGCGCACACGGAGGTATGCCGGTGAGTACACAGCACGCCCCGGGACCAGCCGGAAACGGGATGTTCCGCACCAAGGATGTCGAGCAGTCCATCCGCGACACCGAGGACCCCGAGTTCGCGCTCAGGAAGTCCCTCTCCGCGCTCGACCTCACGGTGTTCGGCGTCGGTGTGATCATCGGTACGGGCATTTTCGTGCTGACCGGCGTGGTCGCCCGGCAGAACGCCGGACCCTCCACCGCGCTCGCGTTCATCGCCGCCGGGGTCGTCTGCGGACTGGCCGCCCTCTGCTACGCCGAGTTCGCCTCGACCGTACCGGTCGCCGGATCCGCGTACACCTTCTCGTACGCCTCGCTCGGTGAACTCCCCGCCTGGATCATCGGCTGGGACCTCGTCCTGGAACTGGCGCTGGGCTGCGCGGTCGTGGCCGTCGGCTGGTCCGGCTATGTGCGCTCACTGATGAACAACGGGGGCGTGAGCCTGCCGGAGTTCCTGTCCGGCACCCACGGCGGGACGTTCGGCTTCGACCTGCTCGCCTTCCTCCTCGTCCTCGTCCTGGCCGGCATCCTGATCGTCGGCGTGAAGCTCTCCTCACGCGTCACCGCCGTCATCGTCGCCGTCAAGGTCACCGTCGTACTGATCGTGATCGTCGTCGGCGCCTTCTTCATCAACGGCTCCAACTACCGGCCGTTCATCCCGCCCGCCCGGCCCAGCGCCGGCGGCCGCGGACTGGACGCCCCGCTCATCCAGCTCATGTCCGGCTTCGTGCCGACCCACTTCGGCGTCATGGGCATCTTCACCGCCGCGGCCGTCGTCTTCTTCGCCTTCATCGGCTTCGACATCGTCGCCACCGCCGCCGAGGAGACCGTGAACCCGCAGCGCGACGTGCCGCGCGGCATCCTCGGCTCGCTCTTCCTCTGCACCCTGCTGTACGTCGCGGTCTCGCTCGTCGTCACCGGGATGCAGCACTACACCCGGCTCTCCGTCGACGCCCCGCTCGCCGACGCCTTCAAGTCCGTCGGCCATCCCGTCTGGGCCGGTCTGATCAGTTTCGGCGCGGCCGTCGGACTCACCTCCGTCTGCATGATCCTGCTGCTCGGCCAGACCCGGGTGTTCTTCGCGATGAGCCGCGACGGACTGCTCCCCAGGACCTTCTCCCATGTCCACCCCCGGTTCGGCACGCCCTACCGCTCCACCGTCCTGCTCGGGGTGATCGTCGCGATCGTCGCGGGCTGCACCTCCATCGAGGAACTCGCCGGACTGGTCAACATCGGCACCCTCTTCGCCTTCGTCGTGGTCGCGCTCGGCGTCATCATCCTGCGCCGACGCCGCCCCGACCTGCCCCGGGCCTTCCGTACCCCGCTGGTGCCGTATCTGCCGGTCGCGTCCGTCCTGGCCTCCCTGTGGCTGATGCTCAATCTGCCCGCCGAGACCTGGCTGCGGTTCGGCGTCTGGATGGTCGTCGGCTGTGTCCTCTACGCCGTCTACGGACGCGCCCACAGCCGCCTCGGAACCTCCCGCTGACGGCGGACAGCGGCTCGTAGCGGCCCCCGCCATGCTTGCCGAGCCACCACCGCCCGCCCTGCGGCCCGTACGCCCGGAGCACCGCGCCGCACCGGCCACGGCGCCCCGGACCGCCCCCTACTGGCGGCGGCTGCTCCCGGTCGTCGCGCTGCTGGTCCTGATCACCCGGATCCCCTCCTTCCGCCACCCCCTGTGGAGCCCCGACGAGGGCTATCTCGCCGTCCAGGCGCGGATGCTGGCCGACGGGGGAGCGCTGTACGAGACCGTCGTCGACCGCAAGCCGCCCCTGCTGCCCTGGCTGTACGAAGCCGTCCTCGCGCTCTGCGGCGACGGCACCCTGTACGCGGTGAAGGTCCTCGCCGCCGTCGCCCATCTGCTCACCGCCGCCCTGCTGGCCGCGATCGCGCGCGAGCGCTGGGGCGACCGGGCGGGCAGGACCGCCGGAGTCCTGCATCCGCTGCTCTCCGTCGGCCTCAACCCCGAGGACACCCAGGCCGCCACCTTCGAGGTCTTCATACTGCCGTTCACGGCGGCGGCGATCTGGTGCGCGGGCCGGGGGCGCCCCGGCGCCGCCGGACTCGCCGTCGCCGGGGCGCTGCTGACGAAACAGACCGGCGGCGCCGTCCTCGTCCCCGTCCTGTGGCTGCTGCGGCGCTCCGCGCCCGGCGGCGCCGGACTGCCGAGGCTGGCCGCCGGGCTCGCCCTGCCGGTCCTCGCCGCCGCCCTGCTCACCGACCCGTCCGGCTTCGTCTTCTGGACGGTGACGGGATCGGCCGCGTACGCCGCCTTCACCGGCTCCGGACTCCATGTGCTCTCCCGGGGGCTGGCGAACACCGCCCTCCTCGCTCTCGCCTGCTCCGCGCTGCTCGCACCACTGGCGCGCGCCCGGCGCACCGCCCGGGGAGACACCGCCGATCTGTGGGTGTGGCTCGCCTCCTCCGCCGTCGCCGTCGTGGCCGGCCTCCACTTCTTCGGCCACTACTTCCTCCAGCTCGTGCCGCCGCTCGTGCTGCTGGCGACCGCCGCCCTGCGCCCGCTGTCCCGCGAACGGGCCGCGTCCGCGCTGCTGACCTCGGTCGGCGTCTGCGCGCTGTTCCTCACCTGGGGGATGCTCGCGCCCCGCCCCGAACTGGCCCACGCCCAGCGGCTCGCCGACGCGGTACGGGCCCGTACCGCGCCCACGGACCGGGTCCTGGTCTGGGGGATGCACCCGGAGACGTACTGGCTCGCCGGCCGCACCCCCGCCAGCCGCTATCTGACGGCCGGTCTGCTCACCAACTACAGCGGCGGCAGGGACAGCCCCCGGGTCGGCGAGAGGTACGCCGTCACGGGCGCCTGGCCCGTGCTCCTCGCCGAGCTGCGCTCCCGTCCGCCGCTGCTGATCGTGGACGACTCGCGCGGCGGCCCCTACGCCCCCGGCCGGCTGCCCACCCTGCGCGCGCTGCTGGCCCGGCAGTACGAGCCGCTGGCGGCGACGGTCGACGGCGCGGTGCTCTACGTACGCTCCTCCGGAGGCTGACGTACCGTCCGGGGGCCCGCGCACTCCGCGCCGTACCCCGCCACCCGCCGGCGCAGCTCCCGGTCGGCCGTGACGACGACACAGGGGACCCCGTCCCGCGCCGCACGCGCCGCCAGCTCCACGATCCGGTCGTCGCCGCTGCCGGGCGCGGGCTCGACCCGTACCCCCGGCACCGGTGCCACCTCCCGGGCGGTGCCCTCCACGACCAGGACGAGTTCCACCGGCCCCGGATGCCCGGCGATCCCCCGTTCGGCGTAAGGCACCAGGGAATCGCGCAGCCGCTCGGTGGCCCCGCGCCGGTCGCGCCACCATCCGTCGGGGACGGAACCCACCACGTTCGCCGCGTCCACGATGATCTGAGTCCGCATCCCGGAAGCGTGTCACAGCGCCGCGGGCCCCGGGCTCCCGGACCCACCGGAGCACCCGCGCGTATCATCGTGTCCCGGGTTTCCAGCGCCCGGGAAGGTGGCGGCGGGCCATGACACCGAGGTCCGGACGGATGTCGAGACGGTCGGGGGACGGCGCGGGCAAGGCCGTGGACATGGCCGGGCCACGCCGCACGCCTCCGGCGTTTCCCGTGGACACCTCCCTCCCCGCCACCACCGGCTGGCTGCTGCGCGGCAAGGACGGCAGGCTCACGGCCTACGCGCCCGCCGCCGACGGGGTGCTGCGCTGGACGGAGACCCGGGTCGGCGGCCCCGGCTGGACGGGCCCCGAACCCCTCGCCGCCCCCGGTCTGCTGCCGTATCTCTCCATCTCCCGCAGCGCCGAGGGGTTCGTCCATCTGCTGGGGCTGCGGAAACGTCACCGCGCCGACGGGCCGAGCGACACCGATCTGGTGCACGCCGTGCAGTTCCAGACGGGCCGTCCGCTGCGGGACTGGCAGTCGCTGGGCAATCCGCACGGCAAGGACCGCGAGAAGGGCGTCCACATCGGACTGCCGTCGGCGGTCCTGGACCCGACCGGCTCCGTGCACCTCTTCGTACGCAACGCCAACGGCGGTCTGTCGGCCAAGAACCAGTCGCCCACGGGCCGTTGGCAGGCCTGGGGCGGTGCGAACCCCGAGAAGGGCACGGAGCTGACGGGCGAGACGGCGGCGGCCATGACCGACCAGGGCCGGATCGAGGTCCTCGTCCCGGCCCGGGACACCGTCGTCCGCTGGCTCCGCGAGAAGCCCGAAGCACCCCTGGAACGCGCCGGGGACGAGCCGGTCGCCCCCGTCGCGCCCGGCACGCTCATCGCCGAGCGCACGGGCGCGGGGCGGCTCACCCACTTCTGGCGGGACGCCGAGGACAGCACGGTCCACGCCTGGCGGCCGGGAACGGAACCGGCCCGGCTGGGCGGCCCGGGCACCGGCCCGCTGGCCCTGCTCCGTACCCCGGTCGACGGCCACGACTGCACGATCCTCGCCCAGCGCGGCCCCGACGGCCGCCCCAGCATCGCCGCCTATCCGACCGAGAACGAGGCCGCCGGCCTCAACTGGACCCTGTCCGGCGACCCCTGCGTCGGCGCCCCGGCGCTGGCCCTGGACGGCGAGGGAAGAGTGGTCCTGGCCGCGCTCGGCGAGGACGGCACCCTGCGCCTGGCCCGCCAGAAGGCGGAACCGGGCCTGGCACTGGCGGCCTGGACACGCGTCTGACGCCCCGTCGCGGAGACACGATGAGAGACCCGCCCCCATGGGAAACGGGCGGGTGGGGAAGTCTCCTCGCCCCACCCGCCCGTTTCCCGGCGCCTGTCTCCGTTACGCGGGCACGCTCGCCACACCCGGGGCCAGGAACGGCTTGCCGTTCACACGCTCCGAGACGCCTTCCCGGTCCAGATACGGGGTGATGCCGCCCAGATGGAACGGCCAGCCCGCGCCCGTGATCAGACAGAGATCGATGTCCTGGGCCTCGGCGACGACGCCCTCGGCCAGCATCAGACCGATCTCCTGCGCCACCGCGGCCAGGACACGCTCGCGCGTCTGCTCCTCCGTCAGGACCGTGCCGCCCTGCTTCAGCAGCGCGGCGACCTCCGGGTCCAGCTCCGGGGCGCCCGAGTCATAGACGTAGAAGCCGCGCTTGCCCGCCTTCACGACCGCCGCGAGATTCTCCGAGACCGTGAAACGGTCCGGGAACGCGCGGTGCAGGGTCTCGGAGACATGCAGCCCGATCGCGGGACCGACCAGCTCCAGCAGCACCAGCGGCGACATCGGCAGCCCCAGCGGCTCCACCGCGCGCTCCGCCACCTCCACCGGGGTGCCCTCGTCGATCACGTTCTGGATCTCGCCCATGAAGCGCGTGAGGATACGGTTGACGACGAACGCCGGGGCGTCCTTCACCAGCACCGCGCTCTTCCTCAGCTTCTTGGCCACCGCGAACGCTGTCGCCAGCGACGCGTCGTCGGTCAGCTCACCGCGCACGATCTCCAGCAGCGGCAGGATCGCGACCGGGTTGAAGAAGTGGAAGCCGACGACCCGCTCCGGGTGCTTCAGCTTCGACGCCATCTCCGAGACCGACAGCGACGAGGTGTTGGTGGCGAGGATCGCGTGCGCCGGGGCGACCGCCTCCACCTCCGCGAACACCTGCTGCTTGACGCCCATCTCCTCGAAGACGGCCTCGATGACGAAGTCCGCGTCGGCGAAGCCCTCGGCCTTGTCCAGCACACCCGAGACCAGGCCCTTGAGCCGGTTCGCCTTGTCCTGGTTGATACGGGACTTCAGCAGCAGCTTGTCGATCTCGCCGTGCACATAGCCGACGCCCTTGTCGACGCGCTCCTGGTCGATGTCCGTGAGGACGACCGGGACCTCCAGGCGGCGCAGGAAGAGCAGCGCGAGCTGCGAGGCCATCAGCCCCGCGCCGACCACACCCACCTTGGTGACCGGACGGGCCAGCGACTTGTCCGGGGCGCCCGCCGGGCGCTTGGCGCGCCGCTGCACCAGATTGAAGGCGTAGATCCCGGCGCGCAGCTCGCCGCCCATGATCAGGTCCGCGAGGGCCCGGTCCTCGGCGTCGAAGCCCGCCTGGAGGTCGCCGTCCTTGGCCGCGGCGATGATGTCGAGCGCGCGGTAGGCGGCCGGGGCCGCGCCGTGCACCTTGGAGTCGGCGAAGGCCCGGCCGCGCGCGACGGCCTGGTCCCAGGCCTCACCGCGGTCCACCGCGGGCCGTACGATCTCCAGCTCGCCCTTGAGCACGGACGCCGTCCAGAGCAGCGACTGCTCCAGGAAGTCCGCGCCCTCGAAGATCGCGTCGGCGATCCCCAGCTCATGGACCTGGGCGCCCTTGAGCTGCTTGTTCTGGTTGAGCGAGTTCTCGATGACGACCGAGACCGCGCGGTCCGCGCCGATCAGGTTCGGCAGGAGCGTACAGCCGCCCCAGCCCGGCACCAGACCGAGGAAGACCTCGGGCAGCGAGAACGCGGGCACCGCGGCCGACACCGTGCGGTAGCGGCAGTGCAGACCGACCTCGACACCGCCGCCCATCGCCGCGCCGTTGTAGTACGCGAACGTCGGCACGGCCAGTGCCGCGAGCCGCTTGAAGACCTCGTGGCCGCCCCGGCCGATCGCGAGGGCGTGCTCGTGGCGCTTCAGCAGCTCCACACCCTTGAGGTCGGCGCCGACGGCGAAGATGAACGGCTTGCCGGTCACCCCCACACCCACGATGGCGCCCTCGGACGCCTCGGCCTCGACCTGGTCGATCGCGGCGTCCAGATTCGCCAGCGACTGCGGGCCGAACGTCGTCGGCTTCGTGTGGTCCAGGCCGTTGTCCAGCGTGATGAGCGCGAAGCGCCCGGCCCCCGGGAGGTCGAGATGGCGTACGTGCGCCTGGGTGACGACCTCGTCGGGGAACAGCTCGGCCGCGCCCTTCAGGAGTTCAGCGGTGCTCACTTGGTGCCTCCGTCGAAGTGCGGGTTCTCCCAGATGACCGACGCGCCCATGCCGAAGCCGACGCACATCGTGGTCAGTCCGTAGCGGACGTGCGGCTGCGCCTCGAACTGCCGGGCGAGCTGCGTCATCAGCCGTACACCGGAGGAGGCCAGCGGATGACCGAACGCGATGGCGCCGCCGTACTGGTTGACACGCTCGTCGTCGTCCGCGATGCCGTAGTGGTCGAGGAAGGCGAGCACCTGTACCGCGAAGGCCTCGTTGATCTCGAACAGCCCGATGTCGGAGATCGACAGACCCGCCTTGGCGAGGGCCTTCTCCGTCGACGGGATCGGTCCGTACCCCATCACCTCGGGCTCGACGCCCGCGAAGGCGTACGAGACGAGCCGCATCCTGACCGGCAGCCCCTGCTCGCGCGCGAAGTCCTCGGCGGCGATCAGCGAGGCCGTGGCGCCGTCGTTGAGCCCGGCGGCGTTGCCCGCGGTGACCCGGCCGTGCGGCCGGAACGGCGTCTTCAGCCCGGCCAGCGTCTCCAGCGTCGTCCCCGGCCGCATCGGCTCGTCCGCGGTGGCCAGACCCCAGCCGGTCTCGCCCGCCTCGGCGTTGGTACGGCGGATCGAGATCGGCACCAGATCCTGCTGGATCACACCGTTCGCATACGCCTTCGCGGCCTTCTCCTGCGACCGCACCGCGTACTCGTCGGCACGCAGCCTGGTCAGATGCGGGAAGCGGTCGTGCAGGTTCTCGGCCGTCATCCCCATGAAGAGGGCGGACTCGTCGACGAGCTTCTCGCTCACGAACCGGGGATGGGGATCCACACCCTCACCCATCGGGTGGCGCCCCATGTGCTCGACCCCGCCGGCCAGGACGACGTCGTACGCGCCGAAGGCGATGGAGCCCGCGGTACTGGTCACCGCGGTCAGCGCGCCCGCGCACATACGGTCCACGGAGTAGCCGGGCACGGACTGCGGCAGCCCCGCGAGGATGCCCGCGGTACGGCCCAGGGTGAGGCCCTGGTCACCGATCTGCGTGGTCGCGGCGATCGCGACCTCGTCGATACGGGCCGGGTCGAGATCCGGGTTGCGGCGCAGCAGCTCCCGGATCGCCTTCACGACCAGATCGTCGGCCCGGGTCTCGTGGTACATGCCCTTCGGGCCCGCCTTGCCGAACGGGGTACGGACGCCGTCGACGAAGACGACGTCCCTGACGGTACGAGGCACGATGGCTCTCCTCCAGGGTGCGGGATGGCACTGCGGGGCACGCCAGGGCGTGCTTCCCCTCCCATGCTACTTGCCGGTAACCATCCCGCCCAGCCCGGCTGTGTTTTTTTGGGCGCACCTTCTTTTTCGGGGCTCGGTTCGCCTCCGGGGCGCCTCATGTCGGTGCCGACAGTCGACCGTGCTCGGTTCGCTCGTTCCTCACGAACCTCCGCGCGCTCTCCTTTTCGGCACCGACGCGCCCCTTCGGCTCACACACCTTCTTTTTGAGGGCTCGGTTCGCCTCCGGGCGCTGGATGCCACTGTCGACGGTCGACCGTGCTCGATTCGCTCGTACCTCACGAACCTCCGCGCGCTCTCCCTTTCGACAGCGGCGCGCCCTTCGGCTCACTCGCCGGCGGCCGACAGCAGCCAGAACGTCAACGCACCCCGGGCGGCCGGGGTGACCCGGCACCCGAGCGGGGCCCACCGGCGGGAGGCCACCGCGGCCGGTGCATGCCCACCCACCCGGTGGCCGGAGCGCGGCGGGAGGGGGTCGGGGTCGTAGGAGGTGCGTGTTCGGACACTAAAGCGTGATTTGTGGCGTCCGGACGCCCGTATCCAGCGCACGGCCAGGGGCGCCGTAAATCATGCCGTCCGGACATGTACCTCCGGAGGCCCCGGCACCCGGCACCACCCACCCACCGCACCCCGCCACGGCCCCCCGCCGGAGGCGCACCGCACCGCACCCCGCGCCGCGAGGCGCGCCCCGCCCCCTAGCCCGCAGCCGCGCCGCCCGCACCCGCGTCGCCCGCAGCCGCGCCGCCGCCACCCGCAGTCGCGCGCCCCACCGCCGTCGTCAGCAGCGGCGCCACCTGCTCGATCTGCCACGCCCGCGCCCCGAACTCCGCCAGCGCCGCCTCCACCGCCTCCACCGTCCGCTCCCGCGGCGGCTCCCAGCAGACCCGCCGCACCGTGTCCGGGGTGATCAGATTCTCCTGCGGCATGTTCAGCCGTTCCGCCAGCGCCGAGACCGCCGCGCGCGCCGCCGACAGCCGCGCCGCGGCCTCCGGGTCCTTGTCCGCCCAGGAGCGCGGCGGCGGCGGGCCCGCGACCTGCTGGCCCGGCTGCGGCAGCTCCGCGTCCGGCAGCGCCCGCGCCCTGTCCACCGCCGCCTGCCACTGTTCGAGCTGACGGCGGCCCATGCGGTGGCCGAAGCCGGGCAGCGCGGTGAGGGCGTGCACCGTCGCCGGCAGGGCCAGCGACGCCTCGATGATCGCCGTGTCGCTCAGCACCTTGCCCGGGGAGACATCGCGCCGCTGCGCCACCCGGTCACGGGTGGTCCACAGCTCCCGTACCACCGCCATCTGACGCCTGCGGCGCACCTTGTGCATCCCCGACGTACGGCGCCACGGGTCCTTGCGCGGGGCCGGCGGCGGGGCGGAGGCGATCGCCTCGAACTCCTGGTGCGCCCACTCCAGCTTGCCCTGACGGTCCAGTTCCTTCTCCAGCGCGTCGCGCAGATCGACCAGCAGCTCGACATCGAGCGCGGCGTACCGCAGCCACGGTTCGGGAAGGGGCCGCGTCGACCAGTCGACGGCGGAGTGGCCCTTCTCCAGCGCGTACCCGAGGACGTTCTCGACCATCGCGCCGAGCCCGACCCGGGGGAAGCCCGCCAGCCGGCCTGCCAGTTCCGTGTCGAACAGCCGGGTGGGCGTCATGCCTATTTCGCGCAGGCACGGGAGATCCTGGGTGGCCGCGTGGAGAATCCACTCGGTCTCCGCGAGCACCTCGCCGAGACCGGAGAGATCGGGGCAGCCGACCGGATCGATCAGTGCCGTGCCCGCGCCCTCACGGCGGAGCTGCACGAGATAGGCGCGCTGGCCGTACCGATAGCCGGACGCGCGCTCCGCGTCGACGGCCACGGGTCCGGTGCCCGCGGCGAAGGCCGCGGTCACCGCGGCCAGGTCTGCCTCGGTGGCGACCACCGGCGGAATGCCCTCGCGGGGCTCCAGCAAGGGGATCGGCGCCGATTCGACGTCGCCCGGGGGCTGCGACATCAGCGGCTGCCGCCGCGGGCCCCCGGTGGTTCGCAGTGCTGGCTCTGCTGCGGTCTCTTGGGCGTCGGTCACCTGTCAAGGGTATCTGTGAACGGACGGCGCCCGTCGACGGAACGTTCCGTCGACGGGCGGTGGGGGAGAAGAGGCGGTCAGTGGATGATGCCGGTACGGAGGGCCACGGCGACCATCCCCGCCCGGTCACCCGTGCCGAGCTTGCGCGCGATACGGGCGAGATGGCTCTTGACGGTGAGCGCGGACAGGCCCATCGAGACACCGATGGCCTTGTTGGACTGGCCTTCGGCCACCAGCCTGAGCACCTCGACCTCACGGCCGGAGAGCTCGCGGTAGCCGCCCGGGTGGCTCGGCGCGCCCGGGGGACGGCGGTGCATGCGCTGACCGGCGCCGATGGGGGCGGCGCCGGGGCGGGTGGGGTGGCCGATGTTGGTACGCGTACCGGTGACGACATAGCCCTTCACGCCGCCCGCGAGGGCGTTGCGCACCGCGCCGATGTCATCGGCGGCGGAGAGGGCGAGGCCGTTGGGCCAGCCGGCGGCTCGGGTCTCGGACAGCAGGGTCAGCCCGGAACCGTCGGGCAGGTGGACGTCGGCAACACAGATGTCGCGCGGGTTGCCGACGCGGGGGCGTGCCTCCGCGATGGACGACGCCTCGATGACGTCACGTACTCCAAGCGCCCACAGATGGCGGGTGACGGTGGAGCGGACGCGCGGGTCGGCCACGACGACCATGGCCGTCGGCTTGTTCGGGCGGTAGGCGACCAGGCTTGCGGGCTGCTCGAGGAGAACGGACACCAGGCCTCCTGGGGAAGGTGCGGGACGGCGCCGGCTCTGGGGGATGAAGCCGGGGGGAACCGTGTTTGAAGGGTCATTGACCTCTTCGGCAGCAATCCCGCCCGCCTTTAGGGAAAGATCACGATTTGGTGAGTAACAATTCGGGCAATTCGGATGGGTGATCGATCATCCTATGACCCGTCCCACCGCGCCGACGTGCGCGGAGAGCAGGGGGGAGCGCCCCGGTGGCGTGAGGGAGCCAGGCCGGCGGCACGCGGCCCGTCGGGAACACGGCGCGGTGGTGGGGAGGGCGGGGCGACGGCGTGAAGGGGCGTCAGGACGACCGAGGGCACCCAGGGAGACCCCGGGGCGGCTCGGCACACCCGGGGGCCGGGCGGCACACGCGGGACTCGCTCAGGACACCTGCGGACCGCGTCGCTGGGGCAGGGAGACGACACCCGCGCCGGAGCCCGCCTCCGTGTGCCCCGGCCCCGGTCCGGCGGTGGCCGGCGGCAACCCGGCGACCTGGCAGAGCAGATCGCACCAGGCGGCGAGATGCGCCGCGGTGTCGGGCACGCCGCCCCGGCCCTCGCGCGGTGTCCACGAGGCCCGGATCTCGATCTGGGTCGCCGGCCTGCGCTCGGCGAGACCGCCGAAGTAGTACGAGCCGGCCTGGGTGACCGTGCCGCTGGCCTCCCCGTACGACAGACCGCGCGCCTCCAGCGCGCCCGTCAGCCAGGACCAGCACACCTCGGGCAGCAGCGGATCGGCGGCCATCTCCGGCTCCAGCTCCGCCCGCACCAGCGTCACCAGCCGGAACACGCCCTGCCAGGCCTCGTGTCCGGCCGGGTCGTGCAGCAGGATCAGCCGGCCGTCCGCGAGATCCTCCTCGCCGTCGACGACCGCCGCCTCCAGGGCGTACGCGTACGGTGCCAGCCGCTTGGGCGGCGGGGTCGGCTCGATCTCGACCCCGGGACGCAGCCGCGCCGACCTCAGTGCTTCGACCGCCGTACGGAACGCGGACGGGACGGAGCCCCCCTCCGCGCTGTCCGTTCCCTCGGTGCCGTTGGAATGATCGGAAAACTGTCCCTGAGCCGCAGCCATGCGGGGAAGAGTAGGCGGAACCCGCGCCTCGCGCAGGGAGGGACACCCGGGCCGGGGCAGCGGCTTCCCCGTACATGCGAAGATTCTGGGCGTGAGCGCGATTGACCGCCCCCCGGGCCAGCAGACGAAGACGTACGAATCGGCCTTCCTGAAGGCCTGCCGGCGTGAACCGGTACCGCACACGCCGGTCTGGTTCATGCGGCAGGCGGGGCGCTCGCTGCCGGAATACCTCAAGGTCCGCGAGGGGATTCCGATGCTGGAGTCCTGTATGCGGCCCGAGCTGGTCACCGAGATCACGCTCCAGCCCGTACGGCGCCACAAGGTCGACGCCGCGATCTACTTCAGCGACATCGTCGTCCCCCTCAAGGCCATCGGCCTCGACCTCGACATCAAGCCGGGCGTCGGCCCGGTCGTCGCCGACCCGATCCGCAGCCGGGCGGATCTCGCGCGGCTGCGTGATCTCACCCCCGACGACGTCTCCTATGTCACCGAGGCGATCGGCATGCTGACCGGGGAGCTGGGCGCCACCCCGCTCATCGGTTTCGCGGGCGCGCCCTTCACCCTCGCCAGCTATCTCGTGGAGGGCGGCCCGTCCCGCAACCACGAGCACACCAAGGCCATGATGTACGGCGACCCGGCGCTCTGGGCCGATCTGCTGGACCGGCTCGCGGAGATCACCTCGGCCTTCCTCACGGTTCAGATCGAGGCCGGCGCGAGCGCCGTGCAGCTCTTCGACTCCTGGGTGGGTGCCCTGGCGCCGGCCGACTACCGCCGCTCCGTACTGCCTGCCTCGGCCAAGGTCTTCGACGCCGTCGCCCCGTACGGTGTGCCGCGCATCCACTTCGGCGTCGGCACGGGCGAACTGCTCGGCCCGATGGGCGAGGCCGGCGCGGATGTCGTCGGTGTCGACTGGCGCGTACCGCTCGACGAGGCGGCCCGCCGGGTCGGCTCCGGCAAGGCGCTCCAGGGCAACCTCGACCCGGCCGTCCTCTTCGCCCCGACCGAGGCGGTGGAGGAGAAGACCCGCGAGGTGCTCGACGCGGCGGCCGGTCTTGAGGGCCATATCTTCAATCTGGGCCATGGTGTGCTGCCCAGCATGGACCCGGACGCCCTGACCAGGCTGGTGGAGTACGTCCACACCCGGACCGTTCGCTGAGTGTGGTCCGTGACGGGGTCCGCCACCGCGGACCCCGTCACGGCCCCCCCCGGGCCGGCCGGACAGGCCTATATGCCGGCCGCCCGTACCGCCGAGGTGGCCTTGCGCGCGGCGACCAGCACCGGATCCCAGACCGGGGAGAACGGCGGGGCGTAGCCGAGGTCCAGGGTGGTCATCCGCTCCACCGTCATCCCGGCGGTCAGCGCCACCGCCGCGATGTCCACGCGCTTTCCCGAGCCCTCGCGGCCCACGATCTGGGTCCCCAGCAGCCGGCCCGTACGGCGCTCCGCGAGCATCTTCACCGTCATCAGGGCCGCGCCCGGGTAGTACCCGGCGGTGTTGGTGGACTCGATGGTCGCGGTCACGAACTGGAGACCGGCCCGGCGGGCGTCCTTCTCGCGCAGCCCCGTGCGGGCGATCTCCAGATCGCAGACCTTGCTGACGGCCGTACCGACCACTCCGGGGAAGGTGGCGTACCCGCCGCCCACGTTCGCGCCGATGATCTGGCCGTGCTTGTTCGCGTGGGTGCCCAGGGCGATATGGCGCGTCGTGCCGGAGACCAGGTCGAGCACCTCCACACAGTCGCCGCCCGCCCAGATGTTGTCGTGACCGCGCACCCGCATCGACTGGTCGGTGAGCAGTCCGCCGTGCGGGCCGAGAGGCAGTCCGGCCGCGTGGGCGAGGGAGGTCTCCGGCAGGACACCGATCCCGAGCACGACGACATCGGCCGGGTACTCGGCGTCCTCCGTGGCGACGGCCCGCACCCGGCCGTCCTCCCCGGTGAGGACCTTGGAGACCGCGGCACCGCCGACCGTGGTGATGCCCATTCCGTCCATCGCCTCATGGACCAGCCGGCCCATGTCCGGGTCGAGCGTGGCCATCGGCTGCTCGCCCCGGTGGACGACCGTGACCTCGTAACCCCGCTTGAGCAGCGCCTCGGCCATCTCGACACCGATGTAGCCCGCGCCGACGACGACCGCGCGCCGGCCCTCCGTACCGGCCAGCGTGTCCAGCAGCGCCTGGCCGTCGTCGAGGGTCTGCACGCCGTGCACGCCCGGCGCGTCGATCCCGGGCAGCGCGGGGCGCGTGGGCCGCGCGCCCGTCGCGAGGACCAGCTTGTCGAAGCCGGTCCAGCTCTCCGTGCCATCGCTGAGATCCCGTGCCAGAACCCGCTGCCCGGCCACATCGATCTCCATGACCTCCGTACGCGTACGGAGATCGATGGCGCGTTCGCGGTGCTCCTCCGGAGTACGGGCGATCAACTCGTCCCGTTCCGCCACGTCACCGCCCACCCAGTAGGGGATGCCGCAGGCCGAGAACGAGGTGAAGTGGCCGCGCTCGAAGGCGACGATCTCCAGTTCCCCGGGGCCCTTCATCCTGCGGGCCTGCGATGCGGCGGACATCCCCGCCGCATCGCCCCCGACGACCACCAAGCGCTCCGCCGCCATCGCGTGTCCCTTCCTCGCGTCTCCGTGGGGAACTGCGTCTCCGTGGGGGAACGCTACGCGGGGCGGAGCCGGATCAGTCCTCCGGTGTCGCCCGGGGCGGGGGACCGGAGGGACGAGTGGGACCGGCAGGAGTGCCCTGACCGGCGGGGGCGCCCTGACCGTGAGCGTTACCGGGACCGTGAGCGGCGCCCTGACCGTGAGTGCCGGGACCGGTGGGACGGACGGGAGGCGCCGGGGCCGTGACGGGACGTCCCTGGTGCGCCCCGGTCACGGGCAGCAGACGCCGCGCCAGCAGCCACAGCACGTAGAGCACGGCGAGCGCGCCGGCGAACGGGGCCACCGCGCCGATCACGACCGCGATCCAGCGCAGCGTCGCGGTGAACGCGTTCCAGCCGCCGCCCAGCGCGTCCAGGAAGCCCGGCGCGTCCGCCTCCTCCCGGTCCTTCTTCACGACCGGCTCTTCGGAGAGCTCCAGGGTGATCGTGGCCAGCGTGGTGCGGTCCTTGAGCGAGGCCTGCTGCGCGAGCAGGGACTCCAGCGCCGCCTGGCGGCTGCTCAGTTCCCCTTCCAGCGCCACCACATCGCCGAGCTTGGTGGCCCGGTCCATCAACTCCCGTATCCGCGCCACGCTCACCCGCTGCGAGGCGATCCTGCTGTCGACGTCGACGACCTGGTCGGTGACGTCCTTGGCGTTCGCCTTGCGGGCCAACAGCGTCCCGGTGCCCGCCAGTTCGGACAGCACCTCGTCATAGGCGTCCTGCGGGACCCGCAGCACGATGCGCGACCTCACATGCGCGTCCTCGACCCGCTCGGTGGACTCGTTCTCGACCAGACCCCCGGAGTCCTCCGCCGCGGCACGCGCCGTGGCCAGCGCCTTCTGCGTGTCCTTGACCCGTACGGTGAGTTCGGCGGTGCGGATCACATGGGTCCCGGCCCGCGACGGCGCCGCGGTCTTCTCCCCCTGGCTCCCGGGCGCCCCGGCCGCCCGGTCCGCCGCCCCCGCGCCCTCCTGCTCGCCCTCCTGCTTGCCCTCCTGTGCCGGAACGGCCTGCGCCGCTCCGTCCGAGACGGACTTCTCGCTGTTGTCACTGCCGGCGCCGCCGGCACTGCATCCGGCGAGTGCGAGCGAGATCGTGAGTAGTGCTGCCGCGAACGCGGGCATCCTGCGCATCTGGGCCCCCCTGGGCGGAAAACGAATGATGCCGGTTCGACGTGCGGGACCCGTGCGCGGGTTGCCCGTTCACGGTTCCGAAGCGGTCACGGTCGGGACTCGGTACGGGTCGCGGGGAGCTCGATACGCGTTTGAGAGAGTGGATCCATGGAGTCGAGCGAGTCGAGCGCGCAGCACGTGGACACACAGACGGGTCATGTCGTCGTCATCGGGGGTGGCATCGCCGGTCTGGCGGCCGCGCACCGGCTGCTGGACGCCGGGGTCCGGGTGACGCTGCTGGAGGCCACCGGACGGCTCGGCGGAAAGCTGTACGCGGGCGAGATCGAGGGCGCGCCCGTCGACCTCGGGGCCGAGTCGATGCTCGCGCGCCGCCCCGAGGCCGTCGCCCTGGCGCGCGCCGTGGGACTCGGGGACTCGCTCCAGCCGCCCGCCACTGCCTCCGCCTCGGTCTGGACCCGCGGCAGGCTGCGGCCCATGCCCAAGGGCCATGTGATGGGCGTGCCCGGGGACGCCGCCGCTCTCGCGGGTCTGCTCTCCGACGAGGGCCTGGCCCGGATCGCCCGTGAGCCCGAGCTGCCGCCCACCGAGATCGGCGACGACGTCTCGGTCGGCGCGTATGTCGCGGAGCGGCTCGGCGGCGAGGTCGTCGACCGGCTGGTGGAGCCACTGCTCGGCGGGGTCTACGCGGGCGACGCGTACCGCATCTCCATGAAGGCCGCCGTCCCGCAGCTCTTCGCCGCGCTCAGGACCCACGACTCCCTGCTGGAGAGCGTTCGCGACCTCCAGAAGAAGGCCGCCGCCGCTGCCGGAGCCGGCGGTGCGGTCTTCGCGGGCATCGAGGGCGGCGTGGGCCGGCTGCCGGGCGCCGTGGCCGACGCGGTACGGGCGAAGGGCGGCCGTATCCTCCTGGAGACCCCCGTCCTCGGTCTCATCCGTACCGCCGACGACTGGCGGATCCGTACCGGCCGCGAGGTGCTCACCGCCGACGGCGTGGTGCTGGCGACCCCCGCGTGGTCCGCCTCCGCGCTGCTCGCCGACGAGTCCCCGGCCGCCTCCGCCGAACTCGCCGGGATCGAGTA
The DNA here is from genome assembly GCF_042890865.1 of Streptomyces sp. NPDC002018. NCBI lineage: Bacteria > Bacillati > Actinomycetota > Actinomycetes > Kitasatosporales > Streptomycetaceae > Streptomyces > Streptomyces sp. NPDC002018. The sequence goes on along the minus strand of NZ_JBIASO010000014.1, from coordinate 80,223 downwards.
CGCCTCGATGGCGCTGGTGACGATGGCCTTCCGGCGCGCCGACGCCGCCGCGCTGCCCGAGGGCAGCGGCTTTCTCGTACCGCCCGTCGACGGGCACACGATCAAGGCGTCGACCTTCTCCACCCGCAAGTGGAGCTGGGTCGCGGACGCCGCGCCCGGCCTGTTCCTCCTCCGTACCTCGATCGGGCGGTACGGCGAGGAGGAACAGGTGCACCACGACGACGCGGATCTGGTGAAGGTGTCCCTGCGCGACCTCGCCGAGGCGACCGGGCTCGCCGCGCGCCCCGTCGCCACCGAGGTGACCAGATGGATCGGCGGCCTGCCCCAGTATCCCGTGGGCCATCAGGACCGGGTGGCCCGGATCCGCGCGGCGGTCGCCGCACTGCCCGGTCTGCGGGTCTGCGGCGCCGTCTACGACGGGGTCGGCATCCCGGCCTGTGTGGCCAGCGCCCACCGCGCCGCCGACGAGATCACCGCCACGCCGACCCTGGCGCGGGGCACCGGACGCGGCGCGGGAGAATAGCCCCATGACTGCTGCTCCAGAGAAGACCCCGAACGCGGGCAAGAAGGCCAAGGACCTCAACGAGGTCATCCGCTACACGCTGTGGTCCGTCTTCAAGCTGCGTGATGTGCTGCCCGAGGACAGGACCGGCTACGCGGAAGAGGTCCAGGAGCTGTTCGACCAGCTCGGAGCCAAGGACATCACCGTACGGGGGACGTACGACGTGTCCGGGCTGCGCGCCGACGCCGATGTCCTGATCTGGTGGCACGCCGAGACCGCGGACGAGCTCCAGGAGGCGTACAACCGCTTCCGCCGCACCCGGCTCGGACGGGAGCTGGTGCCGGTCTGGTCGAACATGGCGCTGCACCGCCCCGCCGAGTTCAACAAGTCGCACGTACCGGCCTTCCTGGCCGACGAGACGCCCCGCGACTATGTGAGCGTCTATCCCTTCGTACGGTCCTACGACTGGTATCTGCTGCCCGACGAGGACCGCCGCAGGATGCTCGCGGACCACGGCAAGATGGCGCGCGGGTACCCCGACGTACGCGCCAACACCGTGGCGTCGTTCTCGCTCGGCGACTACGAGTGGGTGCTCGCCTTCGAGGCCGACGAGCTCTACCGGATCGTGGATCTGATGCGTCATCTGCGGGGCTCGGAGGCCCGGATGCATGTCCGCGAGGAGGTCCCGTTCTACACGGGCCGCCGCAAGTCGGTCGCGGAACTGGTCGCCGGACTGGCGTGAGCGGGTCCCGCGCCCTCCCGGGGGACGGGACCCGCTTCCCGCGCGGTCCCGGCGCCCCTCACCTTCCCCCGGAAGACCGGCACGGGTTTCCGTGACCCGCGCTCGGTGACCGGTCCGCGGCGGTGCGGACCGGCCACCCCGCCCGGAAGATCAGACGATCGGCGGCAGCTTGCGGCCGCCCGACCGCTCGTCCAGCGACACCGGGTTCGGCTCCGCGTGCGGCGCGCACTCCGCGCGCCGCACCGGTGCCTCTCCGCGGAGCAGATAGTCCTCCAGATACTTGTTGACACAGGCGTTGTTGCCGCCGGCGATTCCGTGCGTACCCGCGTCGCGCTCCGTCACCAGCACGGAACCGGCCAGCCGGCTCTGGAGTTCCAGCGCCCCCTCGTAGGGCGTCGCCGCGTCCCGCTCGGCCGCGAGGATCAGCGTCGGCGGAAGCTCACCCGGCGCCGTGCGGACATCGAGCGGCTGCTGGCGGGGCGCCGGCCAGTAGGCGCACGGCAGATTCATCCAGGCGTTGTCCCAGGTCTCGAAGGGCGCGTGGCGGGCGAGGTCCGTGTTGTCGCGGTCCCACACCTCCCAGTCGGTGGGCCAGGGCGCGTCGTTGCACTCGACGGCCGTGTACACGGCGTTGCCGTTCTCGCCGTCGGCGGCGGCCCTCGGCCTGGGGGAGGCCTGCGCGACCAGCGGCTCCGGATCGCCCTTGAGGTACTCGGAGAGCGCCGTGGCGCGCATCGCCCAGTAGTCGTCGTAGTAACCGGCCCCGAGCATCGCCGCCTGCAACTGGCCGGGACCGACCTTCCCGCCGGCCGGCTCGTGCTCCACCCCCGCACGGACCTTCTCGTAACTCCGCTGGACCTCCTCCGGGGTGCTGCCCAGGTGATACGTCGTGTCGTGCTTGGCGATCCAGGCGCGGAAGTCCGCCCAGCGCCGCTCGAAGGCGGCCGACTGGTCGAGGTTGTTGCCGTACCAGATCTTGTGCGGATCCGGGTTGACCGCCGAGTCGAAGACCATCCTGCGTACGTGCGACGGGAAGAGCGTGGCGTAGAGGGCGCCGAAGTACGTGCCGTACGAGGCGCCCATGAAGGTCAGCTTCCGCTCGCCGAGCGCCGCGCGCAGCACCTCCAGATCGCGGGCGTTGTTGAGGGAGGTGTAGTGGGGCAGGGCGGAACCGGCGTTCTCGGCGCAGCCCCCCGCGTACGCCTTGGCCTCGGCGATCCGCTCCTGTTTGTACGACTCGGAGGGCTCCGCCGGGGAGTCGGTCGGCGCCTTGCTGAAGTCCGCCGGATCCTCGCAGGAGAGGCGGGCGGACCGGCCCACCCCGCGCGGGGCGTAGCCGACGAGGTCGTACGCCTGGGCGATCCGCTTCCACTCCGACATCTCGGCGGCCAGCGGGAAGTACATGCTGGAGGCGCCGGGGCCACCGGGGTTGAAGACCAGCGCGCCCTGCCGCTGCTTCGGCTTGCCGCTCGCGCGGACGCGGCTGACGGTGAGACTGATCTTCCGGCCGTCGGGCTCCGTGTAGTCGAGCGGGACCTGGACCGTCCCGCAGGCGATCGGAGCGGGCAGCATCTCGGCCTTGGGGCAGTGACCGAAGCGGATACCGGCGGTGGCGGCGCGCCGGGCGGCGAGGGCGACGCCCCGGATCCCGGCGGCGTCCTCGGTACGGGGGACCACCGCACCGGCGGGGGCGGCGACCGTACCGCCCGCGCCCGCGCTGCTCGTGCCGCCCGCGCCGCTCGTACCGTCCGTGCCGTCGTCGCCGACCGCGGGGGCGACGACGAGGGCCGACAGAACCAGGGAGCCGAGGGCGGTCAGAGCCCCGTACTTCGCTACTGCTCTCATCGCGTTCCCTTCAGGCGTGCGGATGGGGGATCAACCGCAGGGACAGAGAGTCAGCAGAGGAACGGGGCTTCACAAGGACCGGCGGGCGGTGTCGGGGGCAATGACCCCCCTGCGCCTCCGGGCCACTCCGGAGGGCCTTCCGGGGTGCGGGATCGTCCGGGATGTGCGACGGAGGCCCGGGCCGGGTCTCAGGAACTGCCGCCGCCCCCGCCGCAACTGCTGCCTCCGCCACCTCCGCCGCAACTGCTGCCCCCGCCGCCCCCGCTGCAACTGCTGCCGCCTCCGCCTCCACTGCAACTGCTGCCCCCGCCGCCCCCGCCGCCTCCGCCTCCGCAGGAACTGGCTCCACAACTGGACCCGGATCCGCCGCACCCCGTACCGGAACCGGGCGTCGCACCCGAGCACCACACCACCACCGCGGCGGAGCTGTGCGCGGCGGGCGAGAAATCCCGCCCCGGCCGCAGCCGGGCCGCCGCCCGCAACTGCTCACGCAGCACGGGATCGGGCAGCGCCGTCACCCCGTGCGCCGCGACCAGACGGTCCGCCGGGGCGGCGCTCCCGCGCGGATGCGCGGCGGTGAACTCCCGTAGTGCCCGCTGTCCCGCGGCGGTGATCCGCCGCCCGGTGAGGGACGAGCAGACCATTCCGACGACGGCGCCGACGAACAGCGTCGGCAGCAGGGAGAAACCGGCCGCGCTGCCGTCGCCCGGGAGGGAGTCCGAGACGACCATGACGGCGAGGACGAAGCAGACCGGCAGGCCGAGGAAGCAGAGCAGCCCCTGCGTCGCGCCCCAGCGCCTCGGCCCGCGCGCCCGAGCCGGGGGCACCAGCAGACCGCGTGCCGCGAGTGCGTCGCCCACCCGTTGCACGGCAGGTCCGCGCATCACCGCGAGACGCAGGGTGTGCAGGGCGCCGCTGGGCGCCATGGCGTGTTCCTGGAGGACCGCCTGCTCCACCGCGTTCCTGGCGACCGGGTGCGGTACGGAGACGATGCCGGGGCCGCCGACGACCAGCCGGCCGTCCGCGTGCATCCCGGCGATCGCGGCCTCCGCGACCCGGCCGGGACCGCCGCCGAGGAACGCGGCCTCCATCACGTCATGGACAGGACCGGCCGGGCCCCTGCGGCGCAGCCGGACCACGGCGGAGATCAGCAGGACGGAGGAGACGGCCACGGCGAGATGGATCACCGTCACGATGAGCGTGGTCATCGCCGTCACCTCCCGATGAGCGCGGCGCGCGCCCTGCGGACGAGCCGGGTGGCCCGGCGCGGCGGCCGCGACCCGGCGCGCTCCTGCCACCAGAAGGTCAACTGCCGCCGTGCGACCGGGTCCTCGGGCCGCCCCTCGATCAGCAGATGCTCGGCGAAGCCGAGGGCGTCACGGCGGTAGCCACCGCGCAGGGGCCGGTTCACGGCGTACGAGAGAAAGGCCGGCCGGTAGCCGTCGCCGAGGATCCCGGGCAGTTCGGGGGCGACCTTGGCGACCACGTCGGCACGCTTGGCGGCGAGGGCACGGCTCTGCACCCGCACCCGCCGGGAGTCGAATCCCTCGGGGACGGGGGTGCCGGCGACCAGCGCGGAGAGCAGCGCGGCCTCGCGCAGCGCGAGCCGCCCGCGCGCGGCATCCGTCGCGGTCGTGCCGGTCGCGGTGTCGATCCCGGTCTCGGTGCCGGTCTCCATGCCGGTGCCGGTGCCGGCACCGGTCGGGGAGCCGGCGGTCTCCGGGGTCCCCTCGGCCGGCCGCGCGGCAGACTCAGCCGTAGCCGTAGCCGTAGCCGTAGCCGTAGCCGTAGCCGTAGCCGTAGCCGTAGCCGTAGCCGTAGCCGTGCGCGTGCCCGTACGGCTGGCCACGGCGGCCCTGGGCCTTGCCGGGGCCGTGGCCGTGGCCGGGGTGGCGAGCGTCTCGCGGATCACCGTGAGTTCGCCCGCCAGCTCCGACGCCGGCGGGAAGTCGTCGTCCCGCTCCAGCAGCACGCCCGGCGGCGCGACCCGCGAGCGCAGCTCCGCCAGCACATCGAGGACGGGCCGGGTGACGGGGTGGGCATGGGTGTCGTGCCAGACGCCGTCACGCTCGACCCCGCCCGCGACATGGACATACGCGATGGCCTCGACCGGCAGCTCGTCCAGGGCCCTCACCGGGTCCTCGCCCCGGTTCACCCGGTTGGTGTGCAGATTGGCCACATCGATCAGCAGCCGGACCCCGGTCCGCTCGACCAGCTCCGCGAGGAACTGGCCCTCGCTCATCTCCTCGCCGGGCCAGGAGATCAGCGCCGCGATGTTCTCCACGGCGAGCGGCACGGGCAGCGCGTCCTGGGCGATCCGTACGTTCTCGCAGAGCACGCGCAGGGCGTCCCTGGTCCGTGGCACCGGCAGCAGATGCCCCGCTTCGAGCGCGGGCGACGCGGTGAGCGGCCCCCCGGCCCGTACGAACGCGATGTGCTCGGTGACCAGCGGCGATCCCAGCGCCTCGGCGCGTTCCGCGAGATCCGCGAGCCGCTGTGCGTCGGGCCGGTCCGCGCCGCCCAGTCCGAGCGAGACCCCGTGCGGTACGACGGTGACTCCGCGTGCGCGGAGCCGTACGAGCGAGTCGGGCAGATGGCCGGGGCAGAGGTTCTCCGCGACGGCCTCCACCCAGTCGACCCCGGACAGCCCCTCCACCGCGTCGGCTATCTCAGGACGCCAGCCGATGCCGATCCCCAGCTCCGGTATGTCGTTCATGGCTCCCCCTCCTCGGTGCGCGACAGCGCAACGGTGCAGGGGTGATGACCCCGCCGGGCGCCGCTGAATCCGCTGAGGAGGACGTTCAGAGGTCGATTTGAGGTTCCAAGTCGATGTGAGGCTCCAACGGCCCCGGTCCCCGTCCGACGGCGTCCGTCGGGCAGGGACCGGGGGCTCACAGCGGGGCGGGGCAGGGCCGGCAGGGGCCCGGACGGCCCTCAGGGAGTCGGTGGTATGTCTTCCGTTCCCGGTTCGGGCCGGTTGGTGTTGATCGCCGTCGGCGCGCCGGGCTGGGTGGAGGGCCGGGAGGTGAAGGACTGGTCACCGGTCGGCTCGACGGGCGGCGGGGCCGGCGGAAGGTTCCCGTCCGGCGGCGGCGGACCGGTGGGGCTGGCGGTCGCGGTGCCCGCGGCCTCGTTGGCGATGCCGTCGAAGTCGACGAAGCCGGTGGCCTCCAGCATCGTGATGTGGTCGAGGACGGTCTGGTTGGCATCGCTGGCGAGCTGCCGTATCAGGGTGTTTCTGGTGGTGTGCCGCACCTGCGCGATCAGCGAGAACACCTTGCCGTGGGCGTTGCGCAGCAGATTGGCGAACTTCCGCTCGTACTCCTGGCCCGTGGCGGCCGACAGCTCCCTGAGCCAGCCCTGCTGCTGCTCGTTCGGCTGGTTCGGCAGCTCGATCCCGAGCTTGGCCGCCACATCGCGGGCCCGCTTGTCGAGGTCGGTGTGGCCCACCACGAGATGGTCACCGCACTCCTTGATGGCCTGGCTGGGGGCGCGCTCGATGGCCTGCTGCCCGGCCGGCAGCTCCCAGAGCCCGGCCAGCCGCACCTTGATCAGCAGATCACGGTCGGTGGCGGAGAGCGGTCCCCACTGTGTCGCGACGGACGAGGCGTTGAGATTGGCCTGTCCTGTGCCGGAACGGTCGGCGTACGACCAGACGGGGAAGGCCAGGGCCCCGACTGTGGCGACGAGTGCCGCGATGATGAGCGCCGTACCGTTGATGCGTCGCAACAATGTGCTGCCTCCCGAACCGATAGTGGACACCGCTGAACCAACCGCTGACCGACGGGCCGTTCAACCTGCTAGGCGGTATCGGGAGGTACGTACACGGGCTCCGGAATGTTCAGCTCCGTGGCGCCGGATCTTCCGCACGGGTGTGGGGACGCCGGCGACGAGCACGGCGGCGGGGGTCCGTGCCGCCCTCCGCGCCGCCCTCCGTGCCGCCGCCGTCACGGCGCCGACACGGTGCCCCTCTACGGCTGTCGCAGGCGCGGGAGCGGACAGAGGTGGTGGCCCCCCTCGGCCACCACGGTCTTCCCGGGGGCGATCTCCGTGAAGCCCGCGTCCCGGACCACCGGGAGGCCGCTGGTGGTGAGGTCGCGCCACCGCGCGGGATCGGAGGTGCGTACGGCGAGGGGGAAGCCCGCCGCGTGCCAGGCCTTGCGCTCCGTCTCCGACAGCTCCCACCAGGCGAGCTGGGCGCCGTGGCCGGCCTGGGCCATGGCCTTGCCCGCCGACATCTCCAGGTGGGGGCTCAGCCAGAGCACGGGGTGGGCCGGGTCGGGGGCGGGCGGGGGCTCGGGATCGGCCAGATGGGTGCCGGAGACCTGGAGTTTGGCCAGTTCCTTCGGCCAGCCGTCGAGCGGAACCGGCGGGAAGACCCGTACCTCGGCGGCCGGTACGGCGTCCGCCGGGGTCCCCGTACCGGTGACCGTCAGACCCGGGAGCGCCGAGGCGCGGCGCCACTCCGCGCCGCGCGCCCGCCGTACGACCTTGCGGATCCGGGCGTCCTGCCAGTCCCGTACCGCCTGGGCCCACTCGCCCTCGCCGAGCGACCGTTCGTCGGAGAGCATGACCAGCACCGCTCGGGCCGCCGTCTCCAGGGCGTCGGTACGGGTCGGGGGCGTGGCCTTCTCGATATGGACGACCAGCGGCAGTACGAACTGCGGGGCCTCGTCACGGGCCGCCCGCTCGTGCTGGAAGGGGCTGTCGGTGCCGGTGCCGGTCCCGGCGCCGCTGTCGGTCCCGGCGCCGGTGGTGGTGCCGGTACGGGTGCCGATGGTGCCGGTACGGGTGTCGGTGTCGCTGCCCGTGACGTCGTCGCTGTCGCTGTCGCTGCTCACGGCTCCAGTCTGCCAGCCGGCCCGTGCCCGCCTTCCCCGGATCCTTGGCGGAATCAACGCGTCCGGGCGAGGATGCACGGCATGAAGAGCGACCTTTTCACCGCGGAGCATCTGGCCCAGCCGGCGACCGCCCCGGGGATGACCCTCCAGAACGCCAAGTCGATCAAGTACGCCGTCAACGGCGAGATGCACGCCCGCCAGGGCTCCATGATCGCTTACCGGGGCAGTCTTCAGTTCGAGCGGAAGGGCCAGGGCATCGGCGGCATGCTCAAGCGGGCCGTCACGGGCGAGGGCCTCCCGCTGATGGCCGTCCGCGGGCAGGGCGAGGCGTGGTTCGCCCAGGAGGCCGCCAACTGCTTCATCGTGGACATGGAGCAGGGTGACTCCCTCACCATCAGCGGACGCAATGTGCTCTGTTTCGACCCGACCCTCTCGTACGGGATAAAGACGGTGAAGGGCGCCGGTGTGACCGGCGGCGGGCTCTTCAACAGTGTGTTCACCGGCTACGGGAAGCTCGGTCTGATCTGCGAGGGCACCCCGATCGTGATTCCCGTCACGGCGCAGGCGCCGGTGTATGTGGACACGGACGCGGTCGTCGGCTGGAGCACCCAGCTCGGTACCTCGCTGCACCGCTCGCAGTCCGTCGGCTCGATGATCCGGGGCGGCTCGGGCGAGGCCGTGCAGCTCATGCTCCAGGGCGAGGGCTTTGTGATCGTCCGGCCCAGCGAGGCCACCCCGGCGAAGCCCACCGCGCACTGAGCCCGGCGGAAGCCGTGAGCTGAATCTCCAGGGCGAGCGCCGTGCCGATGGCGTGCCGGCCGTGGCTTTGGCAGCGTTGGCGGTCGCGGCGGTGGCCTGCGGTGTGGCGGCACGCCGGGGCTGGATACGCTCGACGGTATGACGGGCAGCAGGACGAGTGGCGCCGACGGCACGGGCGGGGAAACGGCCGTGGATCCGTCCGCGGCGGAGGACATCGACTACGCGGACTGTGTGCTCTGCGGAAAGCCGACCGAGTACCCGGAGTCGGTCAGGGGCGCGACGCTCTGCCCCGTCTGTGAGTGGCACGAGGCCCAGCGGGTGGCCTGTTCGGGCTGAGCCGCCCGCCGAGCCGGCCGGGCCTCCCGGGCGCCCGCGGGCCGGCGGTCCGGATCGTGTCCGGCCGCCTCGCTCCGTCCCCGGGGCCCGCGCTCAGCGCCGCATCAGGTCGGAGACCTTGACGAAGCGGTAACCGCGCTTGCGCAGCTCGGGCACGATCTTCCCGACCGCCTCCTCCGTCACGGGCGCCGCGCTGCGCGTGCAGTGCATCACCACCAGCGAGCCCGGCTTGACGTCCTTCAGGACCTGTTCGGCGACGGCGTCCGCGTCGGTGGCGAAGGCGTCCCCGCTGACGACGTCCCACTGGACGGCGGTCACCTTGGCCGGGGCGAGGGCCCGTAGCGCGGCATCGTCGTAGCAGCCGCCCGGGAAGCGGAAGTACGGCACCACGTTCCGGGCTCCCGCGGCACGGAACGCGGTGAACGCGCGCCGCACGTCCTCGGCCATCTTCTGCCTGCCGATGGTCGGCAGCCCGTAGCAGTCGCCGGTGAAGGCGTAGTGGCTGTACGAGTGGTTGGCGACCTCGAAGAGCGGGTCGCGGCCGATCTCCTTGGCCTGACTCGGATACTCCTCGGCCCACCGCCCCGTCATGAAGACCGTCGACGGGACGTCGAGGCGGCGCAGCAGGGAGATCAGGGCGGGGTTGTCGAACTGCTCGCCGTCCGCCGCCCGGGTGCCCTGATCGGCCGTCATGTCGGCGTCGAAGGTGAGGGCCACGGTCTTTCCCGCGGCGGGGGTTCCGCGCTCGAACACGGGTGTGAGCCCGCCGGGGCCGGGGGCCATGGTCGGTGGCGCGCCGACCCCCGTGCTCCCGGGCGCCCCGGAGGCGCGGGAGGCGGAGAGCGAGGCGGACGAGTCCGGGCCGCCGCCGCATCCGGCGAGCGCGGCACCGAGGACGGCGACGGTGGCGAGCATGCGTACATATCTGGTCACTCACGGAAAATATAGGATGATTTACTCGGATCGGCTGTACGGCACTCGCTCACCACCGAAGTCGTCCGGCCGCCCGGGTCCGGCCCATGGTCCGCTACGGGGTGCGCTCAGGGCATGCTCAGCAGCTTGTCGCGGGCTTCCCCGACGTCGAACCCGGCCTTCGGGTAGGCCGGGTCCAGCGCCTCCAGATGCTCCAGGAGCAGGCCGCTGATCGCCCAGTTGCGGTACCACTTGCGGTCCGCCGGGACCACGTACCAGGGCGTCGCCGCCGTGTTGCAGCGTTCGAGGGCCAGTTCGTACGCCTCCTGGTAGGCGGGCCACAGGGCGCGGTCGTCGATGTCGGCGGGGCTGAACTTCCAGTGCTTGGCCGGGTTGTCGAGACGGGCCAGCAGACGGGCGCGCTGCTCCTCGTAGCCGATGTGGAGGAAGACCTTCACGAGGGTGACGCCCGTCTCGGCGAGCGACTGTTCGAAGCGGTTGATCTGGGCGTAGCGCCGGTTCACCTCGCCGGGGGGCGCCAGCTCACGGACACGGGCGACCAGGACGTCCTCGTAGTGCGAGCGGTCGAAGATACCGATCTCGCCCGCCTCGGGGAGCGCGAGCCGGACACGCCAGAGGAAGGGATGGCTCCGCTCCTCCGCCGTCGGAGCCTTGAACGCCCTGATCCGGCAGCCCGCGGGATTGAAGTGGCCGATCACATGCTTGACCGTGCCGCCCTTCCCACTGGTGTCCATGCCCTGGAGCACGAGCAGCAGCCGGCGGCCGTCGCCCGCCGTGCTGGCCGCGTACAGCCGGTCCTGGAGGCCGGCGAGACGTTCCGCCAGCAGGGTGGTGGCGGCGAGGCCCGCCGCCTTGTCCCGCGGACCGTCCGGGACGGCCCTGGAGTCGTACGAGGAGAGGTCGACGGGCCCGCCCCCGGGGACGCGCAGCAGCTCGCGGAGGGCGGGCGGCGGCCGATCCCGCCGCTTCTTCTCCTTCGCCGCCTTCCTGGCCACCGCGCACCCCTTCCGGCCGTCTCCCTAGAGCCTGCGACGAATCCGCGTGCCCCGCGACCGAGGAGCCCCCCCGACCCGATGAGTGGCTGGACGGACGAGTACCGCGACCCGATGGGCATCGGGACCGACAAGTACCGGAACCCGGTGGGCGCCGGGCCCATGGGCGCCGGGACCCGCCCCGGGGCGGGTCCCGGCCGCCGGAGCTACCGCCAGGGGCCCGTCACCGCGAAGGTGGTGCCCGGCGTGTAGCAGTTCACGTACATCGTGGTGCCGCCCGGAGCGAAGGTGACCCCGGCGAACTCGCCCCATTCGGGGTCCTCCGGGGCGCCGAGGGCCTGGGCGTTCCGCGCCAGCGCGTACACCTCGCCCCGACGCGTCACGCCGTACACATGCTGGGCGCCACCGCCGTCCTCGCACACCATCAGACCGCCGCCGGGCGCCAGGCAGATGTTGTCGGGGGACTCCCCGGGGAGCTGGACGTCCGTCCCGGGACCGAAGACGATCACCAGGGTGAGCCGGCGCCGGTGCGGCTCGTACCTCCACACCTGGCCGAAGTGGTCCGCCGCCGAGCCCTCCGCGCGGTGCGCGAAGCTGGAGACGAAGTAGACCGAACGCCCGCCCCAGTAGCAGCCCTCCAGCTTCTGCGCGTGGGTGATGCCCCGGGGCCCGAAGTCCTGGAGGCGGATGGGCGTCCGCACGGCCAGCGGGTCCGGTACGGGGACCCACTCCACGCGGTCGAAACTGGTCCCGGTCTCCTGGACGGCCGAGAGGTCGGGCACCCCGGGCACCCGCATGGCCTCCAGGGCGCCGCCCGCGCGCAGCGATCCCGTGCCGCCGCCCGGCTTCTCCGGCAGGAAGCGGTAGAAGAGCCCGAACGGTTTCTCGAACGCGTCCTCCGTCTCGTACACGATGCCGCTGCCGGGGTCGATCGCGACGGCCTCGTGCTGGAAGCGGCCCATGGCGGTCAGCGGCACGGCTCCGGTACGGCGCGGATCGGCGCCGTCGACCTCGAAGATGAAGCCGTGGTCCTTGGTGTAGCCGTTCGTACCGGCCTTGTCCTCGGTCTCCTCGCAGGTGAGCCAGGTGCCCCAGGGGGTCGGCCCGCCCGCGCAGTTGACGGCCGTGCCCGCGAGGGCGACGCGCTCGTCGAGGACATGGCCGCGGCCGTCGAGTTCGAGCGTGGTGCAGCCGCCCTTGCCCGCCGGGTCGTAGGTGAGACCGGGCACGGCCGGGACGGGGAGCGGGGCGGTGGCGCGGTTCTCGTGGTTGCGTACGAGACGGACCCGGCCGCGGGGGCCCGCGAAGGCGGCCATGCCGTCGTGGTTGCCGGGGACCGCGCCCTCACCGGAGCGCAGGGGGTCGCCCTCCCGGGAGAGGACCGTGTAACGGAACCCCTTCGGGAGGTCGAGCAGACCGTCCGGATCGGGGACCAGGGGACCGTAGCCGCGGTGGCCCAGTCCCGGTGCGGCGGTGGCGGTACCGGTGAACAGCTCGGGCACGGCGCCGGTGAAGGCGACGGCTGCGGCGCTCGCGCCGGTACGGGCGAGGATCTGACGTCGTGTTGCGGACATGAGGCAACTCCCTGCTGGCGGACAGGAGACGTGACCCGCCTGTGTGTACCACGTGCGCCGTGACACGTGAACCACGCGGGTATCGGCGTGCCTCGGGTGCCGAAGGCGACGCACCCGCCCCACCTGCCACGCACGTCATGCGCGCACCGCCGCTCCCGGGTGTCCTGCGCGCCCCGCGCGTCACGCGGCACGGCCGTGGGGGGCGGGGGCGGGGGGGGGGGGGGGGGCGCCGCCCCCGGCCCCCCCGCCCGGCCCGCCGCCCCCCCCCGCCCCGGCCCGCGCGCCGGCCCGCCCCGCCGTGGGGGTGGCGCGCGCGGCC
>NZ_JBIASO010000014.1:0-67370 GCF_042890865.1 Streptomyces sp. NPDC002018 | reverse complement strand
CCCCGCCCGCCCGCCCCCCCCCGGGGGGGGGGGGGGGGCGCCCCGGGCCCCCCCCCCCCGGGGGGCGCGCCGGGCGGGGGGGGGGGCCCGGCCCCCCCCCCCCCGGCCGGAGACCGGATCCGGAGACCGGATCCGGGACCGCGTCAGGAGGCGAGCGACGCGCTCAGCGTGATGGTCGTGCCCGTGAGCGCCTGGCTGACCGGGCAGTTCGCCTTGGCGTCCTCGGCGGCCTTGACGAAGGCGGCCTCGTCCAGTCCGGGCACGTCACCCTCGACGGTGAGGTGGATACCGGTGATGCCGGTGCCGGGCTGGAAGGTGACATCGGCCTGCGTGGTCAGCTTGGTCGGCGGGGTGCCGCCCTTGGCGAGTCCGTTCGAGAGCGCCATCGAGAAGCAGCTCGAATGGGCGGCCGCGATCAGCTCCTCCGGGCTGGTCTTCCCGTTCGCCGTCTCCGCGCGGGAGGGCCAGGAGACCTCCTGGGCGGGGATACCGGAGGAGTCGAAGGAGACGGTGCCCTTGCCCTGGAGGAGGTTGCCCTCCCAGACCGTGTGCGCCTGGCGCGTGGTGGCCATGGTGGAACCCTTCTGCTTGGTTCTGGGTAGTACGGATGTGATGTCGGACGGATGTGATGAAGCGGTCGCCGTGGCGCGCGACCGCCCGTCACGGCTTTCTGTGCGGCCGGCCTCCTCGCCCCGCTGGGCGCACACGGCCTGCCGCGGCACCGAGCCTATTGGGGCACGAGCCCCTTGGCGTCCCGTGCCAGTGCCGTCAGCCGGGAGATGGCCCGGAAGTATTTCTTCCGGTAGCCGCCGTTCAGCATCTCTTCGCCGAACAGCCGGTCGAAGGGGAGGCCGGAGGCGAGCACCGGGATCTCCCGGTCGTACAGCCGGTCGGCGAGGACGACGAGCCGCAGCGCCGTCGACTGGTCGGGGACGGGCCCGACATCCGTGAGACAGACCGCCCGTACGCCGTCCATGAGCGCTCCGTACCGGCTCGGATGGACCCTGGCGAGATGGTCGAGCAGCCCGGGGAAGTCGTCCAGGCTGGCGCCCTCGGTGGCATAGGCGGCGCCGGTCACCTGTTCGTCGGTGTACGGAGCGGGCGCCTCGGGCAGTCCGCGGTGGCGGTAGTCCTCGCCGTCGATGCGCAGCGGGCGGAACCGCGCGGCCAGACCCTGGATCTCCCGCAGGAAGTCGGCGGCGGCGAACCGGCCCTCGCCGAGCTTGCCGGGCAGGGTGTTGGAGGTCGCGGCCAGTGCCACGCCCGCCTCGACCAGCCGGCGGAGCAGGCTGGAGATCAGGACGGTGTCGCCGGGATCGTCCAGTTCGAATTCGTCGATACAGAGAAGCCGGTGGCCGCCGAGGGTCTGCACCGTCTGCTGGAAGCCCAGCGCGCCGACGAGGTTCGTCAGCTCGACAAAGGTGCCGAAAGCTTTCTCTTCCGCCGGGGCGGGGGTCGCGTGCCAGAGGGACGCCAGCAGATGGGTCTTGCCGACACCGTAACCGCCGTCCAGATAGACCCCGCGCGGGCCGGTGGGCGCGGCCGGTTTCTTGGCGAACCAGCGTCGCAGGCCGGACCCGGATCCGCGCCCCGGTCCGCTTCCGCCGGGCCCGTGCGCCCCGCCGAGTCCCGCGGCGAACGCGCTCAGCGCCGCGACGGCCTGGGACTGGCTGGGCTGACCGGGGTCCGGTACGTACGTGTCGAAACGTACGGAGTCGAAGCGCGGCGGCGGCACCATGTCCGCGACCAGACGGTCGGCGGGGACACGCGGCTCACGCGCGCAGAGGGCGACCGGGGCCGCTTCGGTGACCGACCGTTGGCCGGAGGCGGCGGTGGAGTACGACACAACTCTTCACTCTATGCGCCGTGCCAGACTGCTACGCATGCGACGCCTGTTCCCTGTGACCGATCAGACACTCTCCGCCGGGGAGCCCACCGGGGACGCGGCGACGAGGCGCGCCGCGGGGCCGGCCCCCGCGCCGGCCGTCGACCGTGAGTGGACGCTCGACGAACTGGCGGACGCCTACGCGTACCCCCCGGCGGTGACGGAAGCCCTCGCGCTGCCGCAAGCGGTGACAGGAGCGGCGGCGGCCACCGGAGTGACGGGGCCCGCGGCGGGGTCCGCGGCCGGGGCCAGGCCCTGGCTCCGCGCCAATATGGTCTCCACCCTCGACGGCGCCGCCCAGCACGACGGCCGCTCGCAGACCATCTCCTCCGCCGCCGACATGCGGATCTTCGGCGCGCTGCGCGGACTCGCGGACGCGGTGGTGGTGGGCGCGGAAACGGTTCGTCTTGAGGAGTACCGGCCGGCCCGCGCCCGGGAGGGCTTCGCCGCGCGCCGCGCGGCGGCCGGTCAGGGCCCCGCCCCGGCCATCGCGGTGGTCAGCGCCGGTCTGGACCTCGACTTCTCGCTGCCGCTGTTCAGCGAACCGACGGTGCCGACCCTGCTGGTGACCGGCGCCGGGGCGCCGGCGGCCCGGATCCGCGCCGCCGAGAAGGCGGGCGTGGAGGTGCTGATCGCCGGGGAGGGGCCGGGCGCGGACCCCGCCCGTCTCGTACGGGCCCTGGCCGCACGCGGCTTCGTCCGGCTGCTCACCGAGGGCGGGCCACGGCTGCTGGGACAGTTCGTGGCGGCCGGAGTTCTGGACGAGTTGTGCCTGACGGTGTCTCCGACGCTGACGGCGGGGTACGCGCAGCGCATCGCGGGGGGTCCGGGCCCCGGGGTGCCGGAACGCTTCGCTCTCGTATCGCTGCTGGAGCAGGACGGATACCTCTTCACCCGGTACCGCCGCGTCTGACAATCAGCGGAATTCGCCGTTCCGGTTAGTCTCCGCTGGGCAGACTACTTTCGCGGTCCCCCGTGCGGGCACGGGGAAGGATGGTTTCAGCAGCGGGCCGGACGGCCCAGAAGACGAAGGGCCCGTCGTGTTCACAAGCGTACTGATGATCGAGAAGCCCCTGACGCCCGAGGACGTGGAATTCGTCACCACCCTGCATGGCGACGAGCCGGTCACCTTCGTCGTGCTCATGCAGCCCCGCGGCGACCAGGCGGACATCCTGCTGCGCGCCATCGACGACGTCGCGCTCGGCGAGCTGAGGGACGCCGCCCGGGAAGGCGACACACCGGAGGGCGAGCAGGCCAGACAGCCCGCGGAACTGGCGCTCCAGGCGTCCCTGGCCGCGCTGCGCGGCCAGGGCTCGGCGGCCACGGGCCAGGTCGTCGAGGAACACCCCCTCGACCATCTGAAGGCGGTCGTGGAGCGGTCGGGCGCCGACGAGGTCATCGTGCTGACCGAGCCGCACTACGTGGAGGAGTTCTTCCACCGGGACTGGGCGTCCCGGGCCCGGCACAAGGTCGGCGTCCCGGTGCTCAAACTCTTCGCCCACAGCGAATAGGCTGGGGCGGCAGGTGGCAGGACGCCGTGCGATCAGACCTGTGATCGACCGGCGCCGGTGATCGACCGGCGCCGGTTCCGGCCGACACCACCCGCCGCCCGTAACGGCCCCGCTCGCACTCTGGGAGAGACACGTATGGCACCGGCCCCCGCTGTCCCCGCCGACATGGAACGACCGCACTTCATCGGTATCGGCGGCGCCGGAATGTCGGGGATCGCGAAGATCCTCGCCCAGCGCGGGGCCAAGGTCGCGGGCAGTGACGCCAAGGAGTCGGAGACCGCGGAGGCGCTGCGGGCCCTGGGCGCCACCGTGCACATCGGCCACGCCGCGGCGCATCTCGCGGAGGACGCCTCGTGCGTGGTCGTCTCCAGCGCCATCCGGGCGGGCAACCCCGAGCTGACGCGGGCCGCCGAGCTGTCCGTACCCGTGGTGCACCGCTCGGACGCGCTGGCCTCGCTGATGAGGGGCCTGCGGCCGATCGCCGTCGCGGGCACCCACGGCAAGACGACCACGACGTCCATGCTGGCGGTGGCCCTCACCGAGCTGGGCCTCGACCCGTCGTACGCGATCGGCGGCGACCTCGCGGGGCCGGGCACGAACGCCCGCCACGGCGAGGGCGAGATCTTCGTGGCCGAGGCGGACGAGAGCGACCGGAGCTTCCAGAAGTACGACCCCGAGGTCGCGATCGTCCTCAATGTCGAGCTGGACCACCACGCCAACTACGCCTCGATGGAAGAGATCTACGAGTCCTTCGAGGCGTTCGCCGACAAGATCGTCCCGGGCGGCACCCTGGTGATCTCCGCCGACCAGCCGGGCGCCGTCGAGCTGACCTCGCGGATCCGCGGCCGTTCCGCGGGCGACGGGGCGACGGGCGGCGGGCCGACGGGCGACAGGGCGACGGGCGACGCGGCGACGGACGCGGGGCAGGCGGAGGACGGGCCGGCGACCGGTCCTTCCCCGCTCCGGGTCGTCACCTACGGTGAGGCCGGGACGGCGGACGTACGGGTCCACAGGATCACCGCACGCGGGCTGACCAGCGAGGTCACCGTTCTGCTGGGCGGCCGGCCGCTGACCTTCACGGTCTCGGTCCCCGGCCGGCACTACGCGCTCAACGCGGTCGCCGCCCTGGCCGCCGGGGTCGCGCTGGGCGTTCCCGCGCACAATCTGGCCTCGGCCCTCGGCAAGTACACCGGTGTCAAGCGCCGCCTCCAGCTCAAGGGCGAGGCCGCGGGCGTCCAGGTGATCGACTCGTACGCGCACCACCCCACCGAGATGACCGCCGACCTGGAGGCGATGCGGGCCGCCGCGGCTCCCGGCTCCCGGCTGCTGGTCGTCTTCCAGCCGCACCTCTTCTCCCGTACGCAGGAGCTGGCCACCGAGATGGGCCAGGCACTCGCCCTCGCCGACGCCTCGCTGGTCCTGGACATCTATCCGGCCCGTGAGGACCCGATCCCCGGTGTCACCAGCGCGCTGATCACCGACGCGGCCGAGGCGGCGGGCGCCCTGGTCAAGGCCGTGCCCGACAAGAACGCGGTCGCGGACGCGGTGGCGGGAATGGCCGGACCCGGTGATCTCGTTCTCACCATGGGCGCCGGAGATGTCACGGACCTCGGTCCGCTCATCCTGGCCCGTCTGACCGACTGAGGAGAGCGCATGTCGTACGACATCGACAAGCCGGACGAGCAGTGGCGCGCGGAGCTGTCCCCCGCGGAGTACCAGGTGCTCCGCAAGGCCGGCACCGAGCCCGCCTTCATCGGCGAGTACACGGACACGAAGACGGCCGGTGTCTACTCCTGCCGCGCGTGCGGCGCGGAGCTGTTCCGCTCCGACACGAAATTCGAGTCGCACTGCGGCTGGCCGTCCTTCTACGATCCGAAGGACACGGACGCGGTCGAACTGATCGAGGACCGCTCCCACGGCATGGTCCGGGTGGAGGTGCGCTGCGCGCGCTGCGGCTCGCACCTCGGCCATGTGTTCGAGGGTGAGGGCTATCCGACCCCCACGGACCAGCGGTACTGCATCAACTCGATCTCGCTCCGGCTGACCGCCGACGAGAGCTGAGACGTGCCGGCCCTGGAGGCGCGGCGGGCTCTGGCCCGCCGACGCCCCGCCGGCCCGGCACGGGCCTGACCACCGGCCCGGCCACTGCACTGACCACCGTATGTCCCGCTGACCGGATCACGAGGGGGTGCCGGATGCCGCCCGGCCGGTGCCCCGGACGAGGAAGGAGCGTGTTCGCCATGAGGTGGCGAACCCAGCCGCCCGCCCGGAAGGCCCGGGGGTAGGGGCGGCGGTTCCGGAAGGAACGAGATGTCCGGTACGGACAGGACGAAGCCGTTGTGGGTGCGCTGTGCGGAGCACGACCCCCGGCCGGTCCACGATCACCGTCACGGCGACTGCGACCTGCCGCCGAACCCGACGCGGGAGGACGCCGGCACACGCTGCCGGTGGGCACACTCCCACTTCGGCGAAACCTGCTGCTCGGGACCGAACGGCCGCGCCGCCGGCAAGGAGTGGGGGGAGATGAACCGGGCCCGCAACCGCAAGGAACGCTACGCGGGCCGGCTCGAAGCCCGTCGTTTCGCCGCCGGAGGGGACAGCGACTGACGCCACTGTCCCCGGCGCCCTCGGCCCCGTACGACAGGCCGACGGCGAAGGTGCCCCGTCAGCCGGACCGTGAAGGGCCCGGCGGCGGGCCCGGCTCGTCGCCGCGCGGGGTGTCCTGGGCGGGGGAGCGGGAGCGGCCGCCGAAGCGCAGGCCCAGCCTGCTCAGGGCGCTCGGCCGGTTCCAGGTCCTGAACTCCTCCGCCTTGCGGCCCCCCGTGCGTTCCAGACAGCGTTCGACGGCGGCGACGTCCTCGGCGGGCAGGGACCGCACGGCCGGGCGCAGCACTTTGTCGAGCAGCGTCGTGCGGGTCTGGTCCCAGCTCTTGTTGGCGCCGGGGAGCGCGGTCCAGGTGGTGTAGCAGTGGGCCGCGAACGCCGGTACGGCACGCAGCCGTTCCTGGACGGAGCCGTCGTGGGCGGCCCTGCGGTACGCGGCGGTGAGGTCCGCGTCGCCGCTGTGGACCAGCGCGTACAGCTCTCCCTCCGGCCGCTCCTCGGAGATCAGTTGACGGCAGAGGGCGCCGAACGCCCGCTCCAGCACACCGGGTTCGACCGGCTCCGCCACGGCGCGCAGGGCGAGCGTCCGGTCGGTCCAGCCCGGTCCGGCCCGGCCCGCCGCGAGCTCCCCCGCGTATTCGAGAAGCTGGAGGGCTCCCCGTACGCGCGGCTCCAGCGCCTCCGGGAAGCAGCGCAGCAGATCGTGGGCGAGACCGGGCGAATCGGGGCTGTCGCCAGGCCCTTCGAGCGCGGCCCTGACGAGGGTGTGCCAGGTTCCCGCGGTCCGGTGGGCGTCCGAGCCGGTCTCCGCCAGCAGGAGCCGGGCCTCGCCGGGGGTCGGCGCGCCGCCGTCCCACACGAGGCGTACGGCGGTGCGCAGGACGAGCGGATCGGCGAACGGGGAGACACCGCAGGCCCGAAGCACCGAGCGCAGGAGGGTGATCCGGTCGCGGTCCTCCGCTTCCTCGGCCGACGCCGGGAACACCGCCGCCGCCCCTGCCCCCGCCCCCGCTGCCGGGGCACCCGACATCTCCGCGCACATCCGCAGATGCGGTATGACCTGAACATCCGTGAGGGGCAGGGCGATACGGCCGAGCAGCCGGGCGGCGGCGGGCGGATCGTCCGCGGCGAGCGCGTCGAGCTCGCTGAGCAGTGTGGTGCGCAGATCGAAGTGCTCGTCCAGCGCGGCCCGTACCGCGGGGGTGTACGCGGAGACCGGGTCGGCGGCCAGCGCGCGGGCCAGCCGCCGGGCGAGGCCGGGCAGCAGATCCGTACAGTCCACGCCGAGCGGTTCCGCCACCCGCAGCAGCTCCACCGGCCGTGAGGTGCTCCGCGAGGCGTCACCGCCGGCGCCGCCCGCGATGCCCTCGCGCAGCTCGGGGCCCAGCTCGGCGGCGAGACGCCGCTTGAGGTCCTCGGGGAGCGACGCGACACGCGGTGCGGGGAGTTCGAGCCCGGCGGCGGGGGTACGGACGGCCTCGGTCAGTACGAGGGCGGCCAGCGGTGCGGTCGTGGCGGCGGGGGCCCTGCCGTCGAGCACCGTGAACAGCCGCGCCAGCGCGGTCGTTTCGGTGGGGCTCCGGTCCTCGGCGGGCGCGCTCAGGGATTCGACGAGCTGCTGGAGCCGCTGACCGTCCAGCGCGTTCGCGTGCTCGTAGGCCCAGGCGGCCGCCGCCGTACGGCCGTTGGCGCCCGGGGCTATCCCCGCGCAGAGCGCGGCCACGGCGAGCGGGCCCGGGGTGAACAGGGCGCCCGGCAGCGTCACCGCCTGCGTGAACAGCTCGGGGGCCCGGCCCAGCCAGACATGGGCGGCGATCTCGGCCCAGGCGTCCACGACGGGCGCGCCCCGGCCGTCGGGCGCGGACGGCTGCCGGCCCGTGCAGTCGAGTACGCGGTAGCGGGAGTCCTGGCCGGTCAGGTCCCCCGCGTCGTCGGGCAGGACACCGATGATCTGCTGCCGGGCCTGTCCGGGACGGCGGGTGTAGGTGGTGAAGGTCAGCCGGTGGGCGCTCTCGCGCGGCAGAACGGTACTGGCCAGCGCGATCCACCGCGCCACATCGGCGCTGTCCCGCTCCACGAGGACGAGCCGCGGGGCCGACTCCTCCTCGGCGAGGCCCCGCAGCGCGGCGAAGAACCCCGTGAGATACGGGGCGCGGGAGGCGGCGAACGACAGCAGCTCGCGCCGTTCGAAACTCCGTGAGGAGGGCAGCCGCTCCAGGGGTTTGAGCTCGGCACCGTCCGGGGTGCCGGCCGCCCACTGCGGTGAGTCCCAGGCGCTGATGGGCGGGGTCCCGGCGGAGAGCGTGGCGCCCGCGGGCAGACGCAGGGCATGGGCGTGGAACCCGTCGCGGTCACCGCCGGGGCCGGCGCCCGTACCGACCGTCCAGGCCAGCAGCCGGCTGCCGTCGGAGAGCACGCTGTGGCTCAACGTCCGGGGGAAAGCGGCGAGTTCGGCGGTCGTCGGATGCGGCGGCGCGTCGCGGGGCGCCTCGTACCCGATGAGCTGCCCGGCCTCCCTGAGCACCGGCTCGGGGACGCCGGGCGTGACCGCCGTGAGCCGTGAGCCGGATCCGTCCGGGCCCGGAGCGTCGGAGACGAAGTGAAGCTGGGCCAGGCTCATGCGCCGGCCCCTTCCGGTCCCGGCGTGCCCTGTTCGCCCTGCCGGGCCCGTCTGTGTACGGGAACGGGCCCGTGCGGCCGCCCAATCGGGGCGCGGCCGGAACAGCGGGGGCGGATGACGGTCGTCATGTCAGCGAACCACCAGGTGAGCGGGGGAGGGTCCTTCGAGACGCACGGACGCGGCCCGGCCGCCCGGGAGGCGGCCGCGCGAGTGAGGGAGCCGGCAGTGCGCCGCCTCGATTCTCGCGCCCGACCGTACCGGCGCGACGCGGCCCGGCACCACTCGGTCCCGGGACGAGCGTGCGGTCCGGTGGCCCTGGGGCCGATCGGATGCCCTCGCGGGGCGCGCGGCCCGCCACTGATCGGCCCGCTGCGGATCGGCGCGCGGCGGCCTCGGTGCTGCCCGCCCGGACACCGCTAGGCGGGCTGGAGCAGGTCCCAGAGGTTGCCGTAGAGGTCCTCGAAGACCGCGACCGTGCCGTACGGCTCCTGGCGTGGCTCCTGTACGAAGCGGACCCCCGCGGCCCGCATCCGGGCATGGTCGCGCGCGAAGTCCTCGGTGTGGAGGAAGAAGCCGACCCGGCCGCCCGTCTGCGCGCCGACGCTCGCCCGCTGGACGTCGTCCTTGGCGCGGGCCAGCAGCAGACCGGTGCCCTCGGAACCCGGGGGCCGGACCACGACCCAGCGGGAGCCGTCGCCCCGGTCGGTGTCCTCGACCAGGTCGAAGCCGAGGGCGCCGGTGTAGAAGGCGAGGGCCTGGTCGTAGTCGTCCACGACCAGGGTGATGAGCGCGATGAAGGGCATGAAGCGGACGTTATACGTATGACTATCGGCCGGGCAAGATGGAACAATGCCCACCATGGATGCGCAGCAGATCGCCGGACTGACCGCCCGTGCCCGTCGGCTCGCCCTCGCCGCCGACCTTCCCGCCGCCCCGGGCGACCCGACCTCCGATCCCTTCGCCGACCCCTCCGGGGACCCCGCCCGCCGGCCCGCCCCTGCCGCCGTCGGCCGCAGACCCCCCGGCCACCGCCGGGTCCTCGGCATCGCCGGGCCGCCCGGCGCGGGCAAGTCCACCCTCGCCGCCACCCTGGTGGACCGCCTCGGCGGACTCGCCGCACTCGTTCCGATGGACGGATTCCATCTCGCCCAGACCGAGCTGAACCGGCTCGGCCGGGCCGGCCGCAAGGGCGCGCCCGACACCTTCGACGCCACCGGCTACGCCGCCCTGCTCGCCCGGCTGCGCGCCCCCGAGCCGGGCACCGTCGTCTACGCGCCCGCCTTCGACCGCTCCCTGGAGGAGCCGGTGGCGGGCAGCATCGCGGTCGGACCCGAGATCCCCCTCGTCATCACCGAGGGGAACTATCTGCTGCACGACACCGGTCCCTGGGCCCCGGTCCGTACGCTCCTCGACGAGGTGTGGTTCCTGGAACTCGACCCCGGGGTGCGGGTCGGCCGGCTCGTGGACCGGCATGTCCGCCACGGCAAGGAGCGGGCGTACGCGGAGCGCTGGGTCAGGGAGTCCGACGAGGCCAACGCCCGGCTCGTGGAGCGTGGCAGGGACCGCGCCGATCTCGTCGTCCCCCTCTCGGACTAGCATCGGAGATACGGCGATCACCGGTGTGGCGGCGATCGGCCGGGCCCGGCCGGACATGAGCGGAGGCGATGGTGTGGGGCTGTTCCGACGAGGGCCCAGGCGTGACAGTCGCGAGACGACGCCGAGGGACCCCGCCTTCTCCTTCTTCTCGGTCGACGAGGCCGCGCGGTTCCGCGGCCAGGTCCGGGAGGCCTTCGCCGAGCGAGGGCTGGAGGTCACGCTCTACGCGGACATGGTGACGGACAGCGCGGGACGCCAGTTCGGACTGGGCAATCTCGCGGCCGTCTGCCACAACGACGACCGCGGCCCCCGTATCTGGGGCGAACTGGTTCGGCGGCACGTCGGGATGGTGCTGCGCACCATGGACGCCCCCTCCGCCCTGGACACGCTGCCCGCCGAGCAGATCCGCGCCCAGCTCTACCCCCGCGTGATCAGTCAGGACGGTCTCGACCCGCAGACCTTCGGTTACGCGCGGTCCGTCGCCCCGGGGCTCTACGAAGTGCTCGCGCTCGACCTTCCCGAGAGCGTCATGATGCTCACGGACGACGCGCTGGAGCCCCTGGGCGAGACCCGGCAACTGCGCGAGCGGGCGCTGCGCAACCTCCGCGGACTGCCGGTCGAGGGCCGTGAGACCGTCAAGGACTCCGACGGGACCCGGTTCGAGGTGGTCCTCGGCGACTCGTTCTACACGGCGAGCCGGGTGCTGGCCCTGGAGACGGTCGTGGAACAGGTCACGGGCCGGCCGATCCCCCCGGAAGGCGCGCTGGTCGCGATGCCCTTCCGCCATCAGCTCGCCTTCCATGTCATCCGCGACAGCACCATGATCCCGTCCCTGAACTCCATGGCCTCCTTCGCCGCCTCCGGGTACGAGGACACACCGGGGGCCATCAGCCCGTACGTCTACTGGTGGCGGGGCGGCACACTCACCCAGCTCAGCGACGAGGACGAGGACGGCGAGGGGCTGCGGATCGTCGTCGGCGAGGACTTCCAGGGCCTGCTGGAACGCCTGGTGGAACGGGAGCCACCGGAAGGGCACTGAACCCCGTGCCCGCGCGTGCCCCCCGTGTCTCACGCGCGGCTCGCGCCCGCGCGTGGGACGTGTCGCGCCCGCGCCTCGTGTCATCCCCCGGACAGGACGACACCGGACTCGGGCGGCAGGTGCAGCACACCGTTCCCGTCCGGCGGGCCGACCGGCTCCCAGGCGGCCAGGACCCGCCCGGCCTCGCCCCGGGGCCGCAGGCCGCCCAGCGGGATCCGCACCGGCTCGCCGGAGAGATTGACCGCGATCCGCAGCTCGCCCCTGCGGTAGGCGAGCCAGCGCGCCTCCTCGTCGAACGCCACCTTCGTCCCGGCCAGATCCGGATCGGAGAGGTCCGGCTGGCCGTGGCGCAGGGCGATCAGTTCGCGGTACCAGGCCAGCAGCCGCGCGTGCGGCTCCTTCCCGGTCTCGGAACGGTCCAGGCAGGAGCGCTCCCGGGTGGCCCGATCCTGGGGATCGGGGATCTCCTCCGCCGCCCAGCCGTGCGCCGCGAACTCCCGGCGCCGGCCCGTCCGTACGGCCTCGGCGAGCACCGGGTCGGGATGGTCGGTGAAGAACTGCCAGGGCGTGGTGGCGCCCCACTCCTCGCCCATGAAGAGCATCGGGGTACCGGGAGCGGTCAGGACGACCAGCGCGGCGCAGGCCAGCAGCCCGGGGGAGAGGGTGGCGGAGAGCCGGTCGCCGAGCGCCCGGTTGCCGATCTGGTCATGGGTCTGGGCGTAACAGAGGAAGCGGTGCGCCGGTGTTCTCGTACGGTCGACCGGTCGGCCGTGGGTCCGGCCCCGGAAGCTCGAATACGTACCGTCGTGGAAGAAGACCCGGGTGAGCGTCCTGTCGAGCGCGGCGAGCGGCTCACGGGCGAAGTCGGCGTAGTAGCCCTGGGATTCACCGGTGAGCGCGGTGTGCAGGGCATGGTGGAAGTCGTCGTTCCACTGGGCGTGCACACCGAGGCCGCCCTCGGCGCGCGGCGTGGTGGTACGGGGGTCGCCGAGGTCGGACTCGGCGATCAGGAAGAGCGGGCGGCCCAGATCGGCGGAGAGCGCGTCCACGGCGGTCGACAGCTCTTCGAGAAACGTCAGCGCGCGGTGGTCGGCCAGCGCGTGCACGGCGTCGAGCCGCAGCCCGTCGAGCCGGAAGTCCCGCAGCCAGGCCAGCGCGCTGCCCAGGAGATACGCCCGCACCTCGTCGGACCCGGGGGCGTCGAGATTGACCGCGGCGCCCCAGGGCGTGTGGTGCGTCTCGGTGAAGTACGGGCCGAAGCGCGGCAGATGGTTGCCGGAGGGACCGAGATGGTTGTGCACCACGTCGAGCACGACCCCGAGGCCCAGACCGTGCGCCGTGTCGACGAAGCGCTTGAGCGCCGCGGGGCCGCCGTAGGGCTCGTGGACCGCCCACAGCGACACCCCCTCGTACCCCCAGCCATGGGTGCCGGGGAACGGGCACACCGGCATCAGCTCGACATGCGTGATGCCCAGCTCGGCCAGCGGCGCCAACTGGGCCGCCGCCGCGTCGAGGGTGCCCTCGCGGGTGAAGGTGCCGAGGTGCAGCTCGTACAGGACCGCGCCGGGCAGCCCGCGGCCCTGCCACGGGGTGCGCCACTCGTACGCCGCGTGGTCGACGACGGCGCTCGTGCCGTCGGGGCCGTCCGGCTGGCGACGGGAGCGTGGATCGGGCAGTACGGGGCCGCCGTCGAGCGCGAAGCCGTACCGTGCGCCGTCGGCGGCCGGCGCCTCGGCGGTCCACCAGCCGTCCCGCTCCGGGTCCCGGTCCATGGGCAGGCCGGTGTCCTCCAGGTGGAGTACGACCCGTTCCTTCGCCAGTGGTGCCCATACCTCGAACCGCACGAGGGTTCCCCCTTGTCGTCGGGCCTGCCGCCCCGGCCCCTCGCCAGGTCCTGCCCTCGGCGCCGCGCTGTCGGCTGTCCCTCCCATGGTCGCAAGAGTGGGGGCCGGGGGCCCGGCGATCGGGACGATTCGGGTGGAGGTGCGGTGGAGCCTCGGTGGAGGCCGTGAGGACCCCCGCCCGCCGCCACGGGCGGGAGCGGAGAGAGGGGGGTCGGCGGCGGGAGCGGAACCGGACGGAAGGGGGCGGTGGTGCGAGAGACGGCGTGCGGGACAGGAGCGTCCCCGCCATCAGGTCCGTCCGGTCCATCAGGTCCGTCAGGTCCGTCCGGTCCGCGGCTCGTAACGGACGTAACGGCGGGCGTAACGGTGCGGCGGGGTGGGCCCGTTCCGTCTGGACACCCCAGGGCCCTCCGTCGGACAATCACACGTGTGACGTCCTCCTTCGAGTTCCACACGTATCCCGCGCGGCTCTCCGACGCCGAGCGCGACCGTGTGCTCGCGGTGCTCAGGGAGGGCGCGGCGCAGGGCATGCTGTCGCACGACACCTTTCTGCGCCGGATGGATCTCGCGCTGGCCGCTCGGAGGGCCGACGAGCTGAAGCTGCTCACGGCGGATCTGGAGATCGAAAGCCCTTGGTCACGGCGGCTGTTCGGCACGGTGAGCCGGGTGTCGGCGTTCTCCGTACGGCTGCGCAGGGCCTGGCAGGCCGAGCGGCTGCCGAAGCTGCTGCTGCCCCAGCCGGGACCGTATCCGCTCCGGATCGGCCGCGACCCGATGAACGGACTGCGGCTCAGCCATGACACGGTCTCGCGGCTGCACGCCGAACTGAGCATGCAGGGCGGGGTGTGGGTGCTGCGCGATCTGGGCTCGACCAACGGCACGACCGTCAACGGACGGCGGGTGACCGTGACGGCCGTCGTCCATGACGGGGACCTGGTGAGCTTCGGGCAGATGAGCTTCCGGCTGGCCTCGGACTGAGCACGGCCCCTCCCGAGGACCGCACCTCCCCGAGGACCGCCCCCCCGAAGCCCCCCCGAGGCCCCCGGCGGCCCTCGCGGCCCCGGCGGAATGTGTCGGACGGGGGGGCTAGCGCTGGTGCAGCCCCCGGCCCGCGAGGCTCAGGAATGTCTCCCCGACCGCTTCCGACAGTGTCGGATGCGCGTGGATGTGCCGTGCCACATCGGAGGGTTCCGCGTCCCAGCCCACGATGAGCTGGCTCTCGGCGATCATCTCGGAGACCTGCGGTCCGACGAGATGGACCCCGAGGACCCGGCCGCCCCGTTCCGCGACGACCTTCACCATGCCGCCCCGCCCGTGCACCATCCCCTTGGCGACGGCCGTCAGCGGCATCGTGTTGACGGTCACCTCGTGGCCGCGGTTGCGCGCCTCCTCCTCCGTCAGTCCCACGGCGGCGGTCTGCGGACTGGAGTACGTCACCCTCGGCACCGCCGCGTAGTCCACCGGCGCCGTGGCCAGCCCGGCCAGGGTCTCGGCCACCAACAGGCCCTCCGCGAAGGACGCGTGGGCCAGTCCCAGGGACGGCGGCGGCAGCAGATCCCCCACCACATGGATCCCGGGCACGGCCGTCTCCAGCCTCGACCAGTCCGCGGGGGCCACATGACCGCGCTCGTCCGCGGTGAGCCCGGCCGCCGCCAGCCCGAGCCCGTCGGTCACCGGCGCCCGGCCCACCGCGACCAGCAGCCGTTCGGCCTCGACCGTACGGATCTCGCCGCGCGCGGTGCGTACGGTCGCCCGCACCCCGTCCGTGACCAGTTCCGTCTCCACCAGTCGTGCCCCCGCCCGCACATCGACTCCGCGCCTCTTCAGACCCCGGGTCAGATGCCGGCTCACCTCGGGGTCCTCCAGCGGTACGAGCCGGTCCGCGGCCTCCACGAGGGTGACCTCCGCGCCCAGGGAACGGTGGAACGAGGCGTACTCCACGCCGATCGCGCCCCCGCCCAACACCAGTACGGAGCCCGGCAGTCCGGGCGCGAACAGGGCGTCGTCGCTGGTGACCACACGGCGTCCGTCGGGCACGAGACCGGGGAGGGTACGGGGCCGCGAACCGGTCGCCAGGACGATCCCCCGCCGGGCGCGGACCTCCCCGTACCCCTCGACGACCACCGAGCGAGGGCCGGTCAACCGCGCGCTCCCGTACGCCACTTCGACGCCCGCGTGCGCCAAGTGGTCCACGACCCCGCGGTGGTTGCGGGAGACGATGTCGTCCCGGGTGGCGACCAGCGCGGGCCAGTCGATCGAGTCGAGCGTCGAGGCCACGCCCCAGCGTTCCCGGGCCTCGGCGATGCCGTCGACCAGTTCGGCCGCGTGCAGCATCGCCTTGCTGGGGACGCAGCCGCGGTGCAGACAGGTGCCGCCCACCCGGTCGCGCTCCGCGAGGACGACCCGCAGACCCAGCGCGGCGGCGCGCAGCGCGGTGGAGTAACCGCCGGTGCCACCGCCGATCACGATCACATCGGCTTCGGAAAGTGTCATGGCTCCACCCTCCGTCCGGCGCTTGCCATGAGTCCAAGGCAATGTTTATGTGGTTCTGATGAACATCATTCATGGGGTACGCGTGCGCACGGCAGCCGGACACCACGCCGGCGGGATCGGAGGGCCGGAAGGATGAGCCTGCGGCAGATGGAGTACTTCCTCACGGTCGTCGAGGAGTCGTCCTTCACCCGCGCCTCCGAGCTGCTCCATGTCACCCAGTCCGCCCTGTCGCACCAGATCAAGGCACTGGAACGGGGGGTGGGAGGGCCGCTGCTCGAACGGCTGCCGCGCGGGGTGCGGCTGACCCCGATGGGACGCGCCTTCCTGCCGCACGCCGAGCTGGCCGTCCGCAGCGCCGCCCAGGCCCGCCGCGCGGCCCGTGCCGCGGCCGGGGCCGAGGGCGGTGAGCTGCATGTCGCCGCCCTGCACGGGGTGGCGGTCGGTGTGCTCCCCGAGGTCTTCGCGGCCTGGCGGCGGGCCCATCCCGAGGTGGCGCTCTTCCTCCATGAGTACGCGACCACCGAGGCGCTGGAGGAGCAGGTCGAACGCGGCACCGCGGACCTCGCGGTCGGACCGCCGCCCCGGAACTGGCCGGGACCGGTCGTCACGGTCGGCGAGGAGGAGATCGTCCTCGTGGTCCCCTTCGACGACCGGCTCGCGGGCCGTACGTCGGTGACGCTGGCGGAGCTGTCCGACCGTATGTGGGTGCGCTGTGCCATGGAACCGGTCGTCGAGGGCCAGGACTTTCTGGACTGGGCCTGCGCCGGGGCGGGATTCACCCCCCGTACGGCCGTCAGAACCGAGCACACCTCGACGGCCGTCCGGATGGCCGCGGCGGGCGTCGGCATCGTCACCGCGCCGTCCCATGTCGTCCGGGGAGCGGTCGGCGAGGACTGTGTGATCCTGCGGGTGGACCCGGACTGGCGGCGCCCGCTGACGGTGTTCTCCCGGGTGGAGCTGACGGGCGCGGCGGCCGCCTTCGCGGAGCTGCTGCGCGCCGCACAGCCGTACGCCTGACGAGGGCCCCGGGGCGGGGGACGAGCGCCCGGGGCCGTGACGAGCGCGCCCTACGGCCGGGGGCCGGACGCCCGCATCGCGTCCGGGGCAGCCCGGCGCGCGCCCCAGGCCCGGGGCGGGCCCGGACGCCCCAGGCCCGGCGCTGACCCGGCGTGCGCCCCAGGCCCGGGGCCGGCCCGAGGGCCGTCAGGGCCGCCGCGCGATCAGGGCCACGGGTCGGTCCGCGAAGAGCACGGCCAGATCGACCGGACCGCCGCCCTCGAACTCCCGTCCTGGCGAGGCGAGCAGATCCGTCCAGCGGCCCTCCGGCAGCGTCAGCTCCGTACCGGCCCAGCCCCCCGACTCCGCCAGCCCGAGCGCCAGGCGCGTGACGGCCGTGACCACCTCGCCCGAGCGGCAGAAGGCCAGACAGTGGTCCGCCGCCGGGCCGGCCGCGAGCAGCGGGGCATACGTCCCCGACTCGCCGAAGACCCGGGGCCGCTCGCGGCGCAGCCGCAGCGCGGCCGTCGTCACCACCGTCCGCTCGTCCGGCGGCCCGGTCCTGAACGGCCGCCGGTTGTCCGGGTCCACCAGCGCCACATACTCGCGCTCCGTGCCCTGGTAGAGGTCGGGCACCCCCGGCATGGTGAGCTGCACCAGCGCCGCGCCCAGCGCTCCGGCCCGTACATACGGGCCGAGCGAGCGCCGGAACTCCGCGACCGTCTTGCGCGCGGGACCCGCGGGACCCGCCTCGACAAAGGCCGTCACCGCCTGTTCGTAGAGCGGATCGGGCTCCGTCCAGCTCGTGTGCAGCCCCGCCTCCCGTACGGACTTCAGCAGCGCGGGCACCATCCGTGAGCCGTCGGGAAGGTCCGCGGCCCCGGTCTCCCCGTCGGCCGGGGTGAAACCGACCGCCGTCTGCCAGGCCTGCCAGGCCACCTGGGGATCCGGCGCCGCCACCCCGGTCTCGCCCGTGACCCTCTCCAGCAGCGCGGACCAGCGCCGGGGGCACTCGGACAGCACGGCGATCCCGGCCCGTACATCCGCGCTGCGCTTGGTGTCGTGCGTGGTCAGTACGGTGCCGGTGGTGGGCCAGTCGCGCGCCAGCCGCGCGCAGTACGCGTGGAACCGCTCCGGGCTCACGGCGGGGTGCCCCGGATCGCCGCCCACCTCGTTCGCCGAGATCAGCGGCACATAGCGGTAGAAGGCCGTGTCCTCGACGGATTTGGCGCGCAGCGCGGACGCGGTCTGGGCGAAGCGCACACAGAAGGCCGCGTGGTCCGGGCCCGTACCGAGCCTGCCGAGCGCCAGCTCCCGCACCACGTCCACGGCCGTCGCCTCCCGCTCCACCGTGAACGCGGCCTTCGCCTGGCGGGCCGCCTCCTCGGGGACCGCGGCCTCCGCCGCCTCCGGGCAGGGCCCGCCCGCCGTCACATAGGGGCGGTAGACGGGGACCCGTACGAGCAGCTCCTGGACCGCCGTACGCAGGGCCCAGGGGGCGTGGTCGCGCAGCGCGGGGTCGGCGGCGCAGATCCGCCGCGCCGTACGGACCAGGAAGGAGGTCTCGGCGGCCAGTTCATGGAGGACCACCTTGTAGGCGGCGCGCCGGACCGTCCCCTCCCAGTAGCCGCCCCGGTCCCCGACGGGCCCCACGACATCGCGGTAGTGCCGCTCCAGCACGGCGGCGCCCGCCGGGTCCGTGAAGAGTCCGTCGACATGGCGCAGCGCGTCGTAGCCGGTGGTGCCGGCGACCGGCCAGCCGGCGGGCAGCGTCTCGTCGTCGGTGAGGATCTTCTCCACCACCGTCCAGCAGCTCCGGCCGGTCGCGGCGGTCGCCTCGTTGAGCCGGCGCAGATACTCCTCCGGGTCGGCGAGCCCGTCCGGGTGGTCGACGCGCAGGCCCTCGACGACCCCGTCCCGTACCAGTTCGAGGATCTTGGCGTGGGTGGCTGCGAACACCTCCGGGTCCTCGACCCGTACCCCGATCAGCTCGGAGATGGTGAAGAAGCGCCGGTAGTTCAGTTCGGTGCGGGCCAGCCGCCACCAGGCGAGCCGGTAGTGCTGCGCGTCGAGCAGACCGGGCAGCGGGAGCCGCTCGGTGCCGGGCGCCAGCGGATAGCGCGCGTCGCCGTGGCGCAGCTCACCGCCCTCCACGCGCAGCGCGTCCAGTTCGTCCCCGAGCGGGGCCGGCAGCACCGGCAGCATCAGCTTGCCGTCGCCCGCGTCCCAGTCGATGTCGAACCAGCGGGCGTACGGCGAGTCCCGGCCCTCGCGCAGCACCTCCCACAGGGCCCGGTTGTGGACGGGGGCGGCGGCCATGTGGTTGGGCACGATGTCGAGGACGAGCCCGAGGCCGTGCTCCCCGGCGGTACGGGCCAGCCGGCGCAGTCCCTCCTCACCGCCCAGCTCGGCCCGTACGGCGGAGTGGTCGACCACGTCATAGCCGTGGGCGGAGCCCGGTACGGCCTCCAGGACCGGCGACAGATGGAGATGGGATACCCCGAGCGCGGCGAGATACGGCACCGCTCTCTCTGCGGCCGAGAAGGGGAAGTCCGGCTGGAGCTGGAGCCGGTAGGTCGCGGTCGGCGTCATACGATCGTACGTACCCAGCTCGGCGGGTTCTGTGTCATCGGTACGGCGTAAGGCTGGCCGACGGCCCAGGGAAAGCAGCCCGGGGACGGCGCGGTCGATGGCGCAGGGACGACGACGCGGACGACGGCCCCCGCGCCCGCCGACACCCCCCGGCCGACCCGGCCCCCCCGGCCCGGACCGGACGAGAACCGGACCGGGAACGGGAGCGCCGACCGGGTCCCGCGCCCGCGCCCGTTCCCGCGCCCGGCCCCGGGGGCTACGCGGGCCGCATCAGTACCGTCATACTGCGGCCGATCATGGTGATCCGGTCGCCCCCGTCCACCTTCTCCCCCTGCCCCGGGGCCACCCCCTCCGGGCGGGCCGTGTCCACCATGATCTGCCAGTGCCTGCCATGGTTCAGCGGCACCACGAACTCCAGCTTGTCGGCGCTCGCGTTGAACATCAGCAGGAACGAGTCGTCCGAGATCCGCTCGCCGCGCGGTCCCGGCTCGGAGATGGCGTTGCCGTTCAGGAAGACCGTCATGGCCTGTGCGTGCGCGGCCTGCCAGTCCTGCTGCTTCATCTCCTCGCCCTCGGGCGTGAACCACGAGATGTCCGACAGGTCGTCGTGGGTGCCCTCCACCGGCCGGCCGTGGAAGAAGCGCCGGCGCCGGAACACCGGATGGTCCCGGCGCAGCCACACCATCGCCTGGGTGAACTCCAGCATGCTGGTGTCGGTCTCCACGCCCGGCTCGGGCCAGCGGACCCAGGAGACCTCGTTGTCCTGGCAGTACGCGTTGTTGTTGCCGCCCTGCGTCCGGGAGAACTCGTCCCCGTGGCTGAGCATCGGGACACCCTGGGAGAGCATCAGCGTCGCGATGAAGTTGCGCATCTGGCGGTTGCGCAGCTCGATGATCTCCGGATCGTCGGTCTCGCCCTCCACCCCGCAGTTCCAGGACCGGTTGTGGCTCTCGCCGTCCCGGTTCGACTCGCCGTTGGCCTCGTTGTGCTTCTCGTTGTACGAGACGAGATCGTGCAGGGTGAAGCCGTCGTGGCAGGTGGTGAAGTTGATGGAGGCCAGCGGCCGGCGCCCGTCGTCCTGGTAGAGGTCGGACGAGCCGGTCAGCCGGGACGCGAACTCCGCCAGGGTCCTGGGCTCACCCCGCCACAGGTCGCGCACGGTGTCGCGGTACTTGCCGTTCCACTCGGTCCACAGCGGCGGGAAGTTCCCCACCTGATAGCCGCCCTCACCGACGTCCCAGGGCTCGGCGATCAGTTTCACCTGGCTGACCACCGGGTCCTGCTGGACCAGGTCGAAGAACGACGACAGCCGGTCCACCTCGTGGAACTGGCGGGCGAGGGTCGCCGCGAGGTCGAAGCGGAAACCGTCGACGTGCATCTCGGTCACCCAGTACCGCAGCGAGTCCATGATGAGCTGGAGGACGTGCGGACTGCGCATCAGCAGCGAGTTCCCGGTGCCCGTGGTGTCCGTGTAGTACCGGGGATTCTCGGCGAGCCGGTAGTACTGGGCGTTGTCCAGGCCCCGGAAGGAGAGCGTCGGGCCGAGATGGTTGCCCTCCGCCGTGTGGTTGTAGACGACATCGAGGATGACCTCGATCCCGGCCCGGTGCAGCGCCCGAACGGCCTGTTTGAACTCCAGGACCTGTTCGCCCCGGTCGCCCCACGAGGCGTACGCGTTGTGCGGGGCGAAGAACCCGATCGTGTTGTAACCCCAGTAATTGCCCAGACCGGAGTCGACCAGCCGGTGGTCGTTGACGAACTGGTGCACCGGCATCAGCTCCAGCGCGGTGACGCCCAGTTCCGTGAGGTGCTCGATCACCGCCGGATGGGCCAGTCCCGCGTAGGTGCCGCGCAGCTCGTCGGGCAGCTCCGGATGGAGCATGGTCAGACCCTTCACATGGGCCTCGTAGAGCACCGTGCGGTGGTATTCCGTACGCGGCAGCCGGTCGTCGCCCCAGTCGAAGTACGGATTGACCACGACCGAGGTCATCGTGTGCGGCGCGGAGTCCATGTCATTGCGCGAGTCCGGCTTGCCGAAGTGGTAGCCGTACACCGACTCGCCCCACTCGATACTCCCGCTGATCGCACGCGCGTACGGATCGAGCAGTAGTTTGGCGGAGTTGCAGCGGTGCCCGCGCTCCGGTTCATACGGCCCGTGGACCCGGAAGCCATAGCGCTGACCGGGCATGATGCCCGGCAGATAGGCATGCCGTACGAAGGCGTCCGTCTCGCGCAGCTCCACCGCCGTTTCTGAACCGTCGTCGTGCAGCAGGCACAACTCGATTCTGTGGGCGGCCTCTGAGTAGACCGCGAAGTTGGTGCCGGCGCCGTCGTACGTGGCGCCGAGGGGATACGTCTGTCCCGGCCAGACCTGCATAGATAAGACTCTTCCACTTCTGATCCGGGTGCTGCGGGGCCTTGAGCCAGATCTTCCCCGAAAGAAGCCGCTCCACCTAGGAACTCGATGGGTTCTTGCCGCTGGGTCAGGCCGGAGTCAACTTCACGTTCCCCGCCGTCGCCCGGACCCGGCCATGGTCCCAGAGGCCCCGCGGGGGACGTAACGCCCCGTCGGGCCCGGTCGCGGAACGGCTGTAACCCCTATGAATCAGCTCACTCCGGCCGAACTCGCCGCCGGGAACGAGCCGCACGAACAGGGGAGTTGTGAAAGGAGCCTGTGCATCGGGCTGCACCGCCTCCGGTCGGCGGAGTACCCTTCCTTGATCGTTGAAGGGGGAGGGAAGGCGGTGCGCGGGTGAGCTCGGGAGGGTTGGAGCTGCCCCCCGGTGACGCAGGTCACGCGGGGGACTCCGGCGACATTCCGCCCGGAACGGTCTCCCTCGCGCGGCCGATGGAGATCGGGGCGGAGCTGGAGTGGGGCCCGGACGCCTGGAGTGAGGTCCGTACGCGCGCCCAGCGGGCGGGGCGTGCGTATATCTGGCTGAATCTGGTGGAGCAGCGGTTGCGCGCGGTCGTCGCCGCGGTACTGCGGCCCATCTACGAACCGGTGCACGGCGAGGAGTGGGTGGTCGCCGCCGCCGGGCCCGCCGGGCAGGAGTGGGTGCAGCGCGCCGTCGCCGTACGGGAGGTCTCCCGGCGCAAGGGCTATCTGCTCGACCCGGCCGACGACAACGTCCTGAGCTTCCTCACGCTTCCGCAGCTCCGCGAGCTGATGGTCCAGCACTGGCCCGGTTTCGAACCGTATTTCGACGACCGCCGCGATGTGGAGCTGGCGCTCGACGAACTGGAGGTCGCGCGGAACGTCGTGTCACGCAACCGGGCGCTCTCCGAGACGGTCCTCGCCCAGGCGGAACGGGCCTCCGCCCGGCTGCTGGAGATCCTGGGCGGCGGCAGCGGGGTGCCGTCGGCGGCCCGGCTGCGGGTCGACGCCATGGAGGACCTGGTCGGCGACCGGTACGCGGACGTGGTCTCCGTCCATCCCGACCGGGTGAGGCTGCAACGGCAGATCCCGGCGGAGGATCTCTTCGGCGGCGCCCGGCGTGTCGACGCCATCGGCATCGGACTGAACCTCCTCGTCCAGAACTTCTCGGGGCGGCGGCTGATCCGGCTCGCCGAATCGGGCTGCCGGATACGGCTGGTCTTCCTCAATCCGGCGAGCAGCGCGGTCAAGCGGCGCGAACGCGAGCTGGGGCTCAGGAAGGGCGAGCTGAGCCGTTCGGTGGAGATGAACATCCTTCATATGCGCCGGGTGCGCTCCAAGCTGCGTGATCCGGGCGCCTTCGAGATCCATGTCTTCGACGAGACCCCGCGCTTCACCGCCTATCTCGTCGACGGTGACGGCTCCGACGGACTCGCCGTCGTCCAGTCCTATCTGCGCCGGGCGCGCGGTATGGAGGCGCCGGTGCTGGTGCTGCGCGGCGGCGGGCGTGACGTGGTCCGTTCGGGCCAGGAGACGGAGCACGGTCTCTTCCAGACCTACCGCGAGGAGTTCGAGTCGGTCTGGAGCGACTCCAGGCCGGTCTCCTGAGCCCGCGGAGTCCCGTGCGCGGGACGGACAGGGCCGGGGGGACCCCGCCCGTTCCCCCGCCGTCGCCACGGCGTTGTCAGTGGCGCGTGGCAGGGTGAAGGTCCAACGGGGGAAGCACCACCGCACCATGAGGGAGGGCCACGATGACTTGGCATGGGGAACCACTGGTCGGATTCGACCTGGAGACGACCGGCACGGAGCCGCTGGAGGCGCGGATCGTGACCGCCGCCGTCGTCGAGGTCCGGGGCGGCGAGGTGATACGGCAGCGGACCTGGCTGGCCGATCCGGGTATCCGTATCCCCGCCCAGGCGTCCGCGGTCCATGGCATCAGCAGCGAACGGGCGGCGGCCGAGGGGCGTCCCGCGGCCGAAGTGGCCCAGGAGGTCGCCGAGGTGCTCGGGGAGTACTGGGCGCGCGGAGTGCCGGTGGTGGCGTACAACGCGCCGTTCGATCTGACGCTGCTCTCCGCCGAGCTGCGCCGGCACGGACTGGCGCCGTTCGCCGGGATCGGCCCGGTGATCGACCCGTACACGATCGACCGCGCCGTCGACCGCTACCGCCGTGGCAAGCGCACTCTGGAGGCGGTCTGCGCGGAGTACGGCGTGGTGCTGGACAGCGCGCACGAGGCGGGCGCGGACGCCCTGGCGGCCGTCCGGGTGGCCACCGCGATAGCGGACCGGCACACCTCGGTGGCGGAGCTGACCCCGGCTCGGCTGCATGAGCGTCAGATCCAGTGGTACGCCGAGTGGGCGGCGGACTTCGAGCGGTTCCTGAGGAAGAAGGGGAACGCGGACGCGGTGGTCGACGCGGCCTGGCCGGTGCGCGAGCCAGTGGCGTCGAGGCCCTGAGCGGGCTCCGGGCACGGTCCTCGTCCCGGCGCGGCCTCGCGCCCCGTCCTCCGGGTCCCGTCGGGTCCTGCCGGGTCCGCCGGGCGTCAGAACGGGTACCAGCGGACCTCGGGGTCGTCGTCGCGCAGTGAGGCGACCCGCCGGCGGAACTCCGCGAGCGCCTGGGGGTTGGTCGGCGCGTGCTGGGCCACCCAGGCGCAGCTCGCCGTCTCGCGGGCGCCGCGCAGGACCGGACAGCCCGGCCACGCGCGGACATCCCAGCCGTAGGACGTGGTGAAGGTGTCGTACGCCTCGGCGGGCAGCCCGTACCGGTCACGGGAGAGGGCCATCACCACGAGGTCGTGCTCCCGGAAGTCCATGGAGAACGTCTCCAGATCGACCAGGACCGGTCCTCGCGGGCCCACATGGACATTGCGCGGCAGCGCGTCGCCGTGGATCGGACCCGGGGGCAGATGCGGGGTGAGCGAGGCCGCGGCCCCGGCGAAGCCGTCCCGGCGGCCACGCAGGAAGTCGGCGTCGGCCGGGTCGATCGCGTCGCCCGCGATCCGCAGCCAGCGTTCGACACCGCCCAGCAGTTCACGGCGGGGGAGCGTGAGGTCAGGAGCGGGCAGCGCGTGGACGAGCCGGAGCAGGGACGCCAGATCGCCGGGGCCCGCGGGCCGTACGGCCTCGGGCAGCCGGTGCCAGAGCGTCACCGGGTGGCCCTCCACCGACCGGGGGTGCGGCTCGGCGGCCCGCACGGCCGGAACGCCGGACTCCGCGAGCCAGGACGCGATGGCGACTTCACGCCGCGCGCGGTCCAGCAGCTCGGGGTGGTCCTCGGCGTTCCGCCCGACCTTGACGATCAGCTCGCCGGCGGCGAACACCGCGTTCTCCCCGAGGGAGAGCAGCTCCGCGCCGTCCGGCAGCCCCGTCGCGGCCAGGATCTCCCGCGCCCGTACCTCGTCCATCGTCCGCCCACTCACTTCCCGTCGGCCTTCCCGTCGGCCGGTCCGCGCAAGTCTCGCATCCGTGCCGGCCGTCTTGACGGACGGAGACCCCGTCAGCACGATGACGGGGGCCGCCGGGGCGGCCGGACCGTCACACGCCGCCCGAAGGAGTCGAATCCGTGACATCGGCGACCACGGTGGAGCGATCCGGGAAGGACGGGCCGGACGGGGACCGGCCGGGCGGCCGGCGGCCGGGCGGGGCACGGAGCGGCGGCGGGCGGCCGGGAAGGCCCCTGGACCACGGCGCCTGGTTCCTGGTGCTGCCCGCGCTGATTCCGATCCTGCTGCTGAGCGTCGGACCGCTGCTGTACGGCATCGCGCTCGCCTTCACCGACGCGCAGTCCGGCCGTACCGAGCCCACCCGGTGGATCGGCGCACTGAACTTCCAGGACCTGCTGCACGACACCCTGTTCTGGGACTCGTTCGGGATCGGCCTGCTGTGGGCGGCCGGGGTGACCGTGCCGCAGTTCGTGCTCGCGCTCGGTCTCGCCCTGCTGCTCAACCAGAATCTCCGCTTCCGGTGGCTGGCCCGCTCCCTGGCGATCATTCCCTGGGCGATGCCGGAGGTGGTCGTCGGCATCATGTGGCGGCTCGTCTACAACGCCGACGCGGGCATCCTCAACGAGACCCTCCGGGATCTGGGCCTCGGCGAGGGGCGGGACTGGCTGACCGGACTCGCCACCGCCCTGCCCGCGGTGATCGTCGTCGGCATCTGGGCCGGTATGCCGCAGACGACGGTCGCCCTCCTGGCCGGCCTCCAGAACACCCCGGGGGAACTGCACGAGGCGGCGGCGCTGGACGGCGCGGGCGCCTGGCGCCGGTTCCGTACCGTCACCTGGCCCGCGCTGCGGCCCGTCGCGCTGGCCGTCACGGCGCTCAACTTCATCTGGAGCTTCAACTCCTTCGCCCTGGTCTATGTGCTGACCAACGGCGGACCCGGCGGGCGTACCAGACTGCCGATGCTCTTCGCGTACGAGGAGGCCTTCCGCTACGGCCAGTTCGGCTACGCGGCGGCCATGGGATGCGTGATGGTGGCCGTGATCGCGGTGATCCTCGCGCTCCGGCTCGCGGGACGGCTCGGACAGGGGGAGGACGGGCGATGAGTCCGCGTACCGGTGGACCGGCGCGGGCCGGGCAGTATCTCGCGCTCCTGTGCTATCTCGTCTTCCTCGCCCTGCCCTTCCTCTGGCTGCTCTCCACGGCCTTCAAGCCCGCCAGGGAGCTGGGCAGTCTCCATCCCACCTGGATCCCGCGCGATCCCACGCTGGGCAACTTCCGGCAGGCCTTCGAGGAGCAGCCGCTGCTGCGGGCCGCGGGCAACAGCCTGACCGCCGCCCTGGCGGCGGCCCTGATCGCCGTGCTCATCGCCACCCCGATGGCCTATGTGACGGCCCGTCGGCGCGGCGGGCTCTCGGGGGCGGTCACCGGCTGGGTGGTGATCAGCCAGGCGTTCCCCTTCGTGCTGGTGATCATCCCGCTCTTCCTGGTGCTCAAAAATCTGCGGCTGATCAACTCGCTGACCGGGCTGGTCCTGGTGTACGTCGTCTGGGCCCTCCCGTTCGCGCTCTGGATGCTGAGCGGCTATGTCCGGGCCCTGCCCGCCGAGCTGGAGGAGGCGGCGGCCGTGGACGGCGCGGGAAGGCTCCGTACGCTCGTCTCGGTCACCGGGCCGCTGCTGGCCCCCGGTATCGTCGCCACGGCGCTCTTCGCCTTCATCACCGCGTGGAACGAGTTCTTCTTCGCCCTCGTCCTGCTCAAGTCCCCGGAGAAACAGACCCTGCCGGTCGTCCTCACCCACTTTCTGGGGGCGGAGGGCGTCGCCGATCTCGGGCCGCTGGCCGCCGCCGCGTTTCTCGCGACGCTGCCCTCACTCGTCGTCTTCGCGATCATCCAGCGGCGGATCACGGGCGGGATGCTCGCCGGGGCGGTGAAGAGCTGATGGGCCGCCGGACGCGGTCGCGGCCGGATATGCGGACCCGGCCCCGGATCCTGACCCGGACCCGGACCCGGCAGGTCCTGGTCATGGTGGCCGCCCTCGCCCTGCTGCTCGGGGGCTGTGCCGGCGGTGACGGCGGCGGGGACGCGCACGGCGGGCGGATCACCCTGCGCTTCCAGTCCCTGGCCTGGCAGGACGAGTCGGTCCGGGTCACCAGGGAACTGGTGCGGGAGTGGAACGCGGCCCATCCGGAGATCCGGGTCGAGTATGTCCAGGGGAGCTGGGACAGCGTCCATGACCAACTGCTCACCTCCTTCGAGGGCGGTGAGGCACCGGACATCATCCATGACGCCTCCGACGATCTGGCCGACTTCGCGTACGGCGGCCATCTCACCGATCTGGGGCCCCTGCTGCCCGACCGCCTGAAGCGGGACATCCCGGAGCGGAGCTGGGACGCGGCCACCTTCGGTGAGGGTGTGTACGGTGTGCCGTTCCTCCAGGAGCCGCGTGTCCTGATCGCCGGCACGAGGATCCTCGAATCCTCCGGGGTGCGTGTCCCGACCGTCGAACGGCCCTGGAGCTGGCCGGAGTTCCGGCGGATCACCCGGGAGCTGACCGAGCGGACGGGCCCGGGGACGTACGCGGTCGCCTGGCCGCTCAAGGACCCCGTCTCCGCCACGCTCAATCTGGGGCTCTCGGCCGGCGGGCGGCTCTTCCACCGGGGCGCGGACGGGAAGGTGACGATCCGGTTCACCGGCGGGGACGGAGTGGTCCCCGACACCATCCATGACCAGGTCAACCGGGACGGGAGCGCGTCCGGGGCCACCCTGGGCATGGGCGGTTCCGACACCCTGCCCGGTCTGTTCGCCGGCAAGTACGCGATGGTCCCGCTGGGCTTCTCCTACCGTCAGCAGATCGTCCAGCAGGCACCGGAGGGGTTCGAATGGACCGTACTGCCCGCTCCGGCCGGTGAGGGCGGGAGCCTGGCCCAGGGGGTGAGCCCGCAGACCCTCTCCGTGGCCGAGGACAGCCCGTACAAGAAGGAGGCCGTGCGGTTCATCGACTTCCTGCTCGGGCCGGAGAACATGGTGCGGCTCGCCAAGGGCGACTGGATGCTGCCGACCGGTACGCGGGCGCTCCGGGATCCGTCCCTGCGGGTGGCCGAGGACGGCTGGGCGACGGGGGCGGCGCTCGCACGGGAACTGCGCCCGGCCCCCGCCCAGTCGGTGCGCGGCTATCCCGAGTGGAAGGACAAGGTGGCGACGCCGGCGCTCCAGGAGTACTACAGCGGGGCGATCGACCGCGCCGAGCTGGAGAAACGCCTGGTCGAGGACGGGAACAGAGTACTGGCCCGCTATCAGCGCTGAGGGGGGCGCACGCTTACTGGATTGCACGAGACGTATCGTCTCGTTACGGTGCTGTCATGACCCCACCGCAGCCCGCCCATATCGCCATGTTCTCCATCGCCGCCCACGGACATGTGAACCCGAGCCTCGACATCATCCGGGAGCTGGTGGCCCGGGGCCATCGCGTCAGTTACGCGATCCCCGCCTCCTTCGCCGAGAAGGTGGCGGCGACCGGTGCGGAGCCGGTGCTCTACACCTCCGT
This sequence comes from Streptomyces sp. NPDC002018, assembly GCF_042890865.1. Classification (NCBI taxonomy): domain Bacteria; kingdom Bacillati; phylum Actinomycetota; class Actinomycetes; order Kitasatosporales; family Streptomycetaceae; genus Streptomyces; species Streptomyces sp. NPDC002018. The sequence continues at coordinate 38,824 of NZ_JBIASO010000014.1, read as the reverse complement.
CCTGCCCGGCCCGGACGACGATCCGGAGGCCTGGGGCACGGAACTGATCGACAACCTCGAACCGTTCCTCGACGACGCGGTCCAGGCGCTGCCGCAGCTCGCCGCCGCGTTCGAGGACGACCGGCCCGATCTGGTCCTCAGTGACATCACGTCCTTTCCGGCGCCGGTCCTCGCGCACCGCTGGGGCGTCCCGTATCTCCAGCTCTCGCCGAACCTGGTCGCCTGGGAGGGGTACGAGAAGGAGGTCGGCGAGCCGATGATCGCGGAGCTGATGTCGACCGAACGCGGCCGGGCGTACCGGGCGCGGTTCGCGGACTGGCTCGCCGGGCAGCGTATGGACCACACCGACCAGGACCGGCTGGTCGGCCGTCCCGGCCGCTCCCTGGTGCTGATCCCCAAGGTGCTCCAGCCCCATGCCGACCGGGTGGACGAGTCGGTCTACACCTTCGTCGGCGCCTGCCGTGACGAGCGGGCCGGGCAGCAGGAGTGGCGGCGGCCCGCCGGGGCCGAGAAGGTCCTGCTGGTCTCGCTCGGCTCGGCCTTCACCAAGCAGCCCGCGTTCTACCGGGCGTGCGTCGAGGCCTTCGGCGCGCTGCCCGGCTGGCACGTGGTGCTGGGGATCGGCGCCCATGTGGACGAGTCGGAGCTGGGTGAGGTGCCCGCCACCGTGGAGGTGCGCCGCTGGGTGCCGCAGCTCGCCGTGCTCCGGCAGGCCGACGCGTTCATCACCCACGCGGGCGCGGGCGGCAGTCAGGAGGGGCTCGCGACGGGCACGCCGATGGTCGCCGTACCGCAGGCCGTCGACCAGTTCGGCAACGCCGACATGCTGGTCTCGCTGGGGGTGGCCCGGCGCCTCGACACCGGGGCGGCGACACCGCGGGCCCTGCGCGCGGCGGTTCTGGAGCTGGTCTCCGACCCGGAGGTGGCCAGGAGGCTGGCGGAGATCAAGCGCGGGATGGCGGCGGAGGGCGGCACGCGGAGGGCGGCGGACCTGATCGAATCGGCGCTCCCGGCGGCTTCCTGACGGTCCGCGGGTCCGCGCTGTGGTTCTCCGCCCCGAAAGGTGGGGTTGAGATCAGGCCATATCATTCTCCGTTCCGACGCCCCGGAGCGGTGCTCCGTCCCGCTCCGGATCCGGTCGCATCCCCGACAAGGAGGATCGAAGCCCCCTACAGCTAACGGTGGTTAACGGACGGGCTCGGCGCTTTCCGGACTGGCCGGTTTCCTGTGGGGGATCGATGTTTACCTGTTCACGGCCGTCTGTGGGCCTTGATCTGCACGCGTCAATCGGTCAGGGTTTCGAGCCAGTCCGGCGGAGACCTTCCGTCCGCCGGACGATCCCCCCACAGAAGATGACGAGGAGCCCCCTCTTCATGGCAACTCCACAGCGTGCGACCGGATTCAAACTCACCGCCGCCCTCACCGCCGTCGCCGCGGCGGCCGGAATCACCGCGCTCACCTCCCCCACAGCGGGCGCGGCTCCGGCACAGGGCGTGGTGTACGGCGCCGACGCCCAGGGCGCGGTGGCCGGCAGCTACATCGTGATGCTGCGCCAGCGGGACGGCCGGCAGGCGGACGGGCGGCAGGCGGACGGGCGGTCCGGCGACACCGCCAAGACAGCCAAGACCGACAAGACCGACAAGACCGCCAAGCGCGAACTGGCCGAGGAGTACGGAGGCCGGCTCCAGCGGAACTACACCACGGCCGTCAACGGCTTCTCCGCCGACGGACTGACCGAGACGGAGGCCAAGCGCCTCGCCGCCGACCCCGCCGTCGCCAAGGTCGTCCAGAACAAGACCTTCACCATCAACGCCACCCAGGCCGACCCGCCCTCCTGGGGCCTCGACCGCGTCGACCAGACCACGACCGCCGGCGACAACGCGTACACCTACCCGGACAGCGCCGGTGAGGGGGTGACGGCGTATGTCATCGACACCGGTGTCCGGATCACCCATCAGGACTTCGAGGGCCGCGCCGGCTACGGCTACGACGCCATCGACGGCGACAACTCCGCCGACGACGGCTACGGCCACGGCACGCATGTCGCCGGCACCATCGCCGGCGCCGCGCACGGCGTCGCCAAGAAGGCGAGGATCGTCTCCGTACGGGTCCTCGACGACAGCGGCTTCGGCACCACCGAGCAGGTCATCGCCGGGATCGACTGGGTCGCCGCGAACCACCAGGGCCCGTCCGTCGCCAATATGAGCCTCGGTGGCGGCGCCGACCCGGCCCTGGACGAAGCCGTACGCAACGCCATCGCCTCCGGGGTCACCTTCGCCGTGGCGGCCGGCAACGACTCCAGCGACGCGAGCCTCACCTCGCCGGCCCGGGTCGAGGAGGCCATCACGGTCGCCTCGTCCACCCTGGAGGACGGACAGTCGTACTTCTCCAACTACGGCGCGATCGTCGATCTCTACGCCCCCGGCTCCAGCATCACCTCGGACTGGAACAACAGCGACAACGCCATCAGCACCATCTCCGGCACCTCGATGGCCACGCCCCATGTCGCCGGCGCGGCGGCCCTGTATCTCGCCGGGCACCCGGACGCCACGCCGGACCAGGTCGCCACGGCCCTGACCGACGGTGCCACGCCCGACGCGATCACCGACGCGACGGCGGGCACCGCCAACAAGCTGCTCAAGATCGTCGAGTAGCCGTACGACCCGCGGAACCGGCGGCCGTCGCGCTCTCCCCCCACGGGGCGCGGCGGCCGCCTCGCTCGTGCCGGGCGCCCCGGGCGCGGCCCCGCGTCCTATCGTGTGCTCATGACCACGGCATACGCGGCGCTCCTGCGCGGAATCAATGTCAGCGGCCACAGACGGGTCCCGATGGCCGACCTGCGCGAGCTGCTCTCGGAACTGGGCCACCGCGAGGTCCGTACCTACCTCCAGAGCGGAAACGCGGTCTTCACCAGCGACTGCGACGACGAGAGCGCCCTCGCCGCCGGTCTGGAGCGTGCCATCGAGCGGCGCTTCGGGTTCACCGTCGACTGTCTGGTGCGCGGCGCCGCGTATCTGCGGGAGGTCGCCGAGCGGTGCCCCTTCCCCGCCGCCACCCTGGAGGGCAAGCAGCTCCACGCCACCTACTTCTCCGAACAGGTGGACGCGGGACGGCTCGCCACGATCGACAAGGCTGCCTATCTCCCCGAGGACTTCGGCCTGGGGGACCGGGTGCTGTATCTCTACACACCCGACGGCCTCGGGCGCTCCAAGCTCGCCGGGGCGCTGGCCGCACCCGGCCTCCTCCCGGGCGTCACGGCCACCAGCCGCAACTGGAACACCGTCGTCAAACTGGTGGAGCTGACCCGTGGCTGACCGCGCCTCCGCTATCTCGTCCGCCATCCAGGCCGAACTGCGGCTGCTCGACCCGGTGGTCCGCGCCTCCGCGGACCTGCTCGGGGGACTGCTCCATCCGGACTTCAGGGAGTTCGGTGTCTCGGGCCGCGAGTGGGACCGCGACGCGCTCGTCGCCGCGCTCACCGCGCAGGGCGCGCCCGGACCCCGGCCGATCACCACATCCAAGATGCGAGGCGTCCAGCTCGCCCCCGGCGTGGTGCTGCTGACCTTCGACACGGATGTCAACGGCCGCCGGGCCCACCGCAGTTCGGTGTGGCGGCTGACCGAGAGCGGCTGGCTGCTCTACTTCCACCAGGGCACCCCGTACGACTGACCCCGCGCCGTACGGCTGACCCCGCACTGACCCCGCACCGTACGACTGACCCCGCGCCGTCCGTCCGTCCGTCCGTCTGTCTGGCCGGCCGCACGCCGTCCGTCCCGCGCGGTCACGCCGGGCGGGTCACGCCGGGCGTGCCAGCCGTATGAGACCGTCCGGGGCCGCCGCCCGCTCGTCGTAGCGGCGCAGCAGCAGCCGCGCCAGCTCCGGAGCCGCGCCCAGGACGCTGGCCAGCACATCGGCGCCGCCCTCCCGGGCGCCGGCCGCGATGCGGTCGGGCAGGAAGCCGGGGGCGATGACATACGGCGCCACGGCGATCCTCCGTACGCCTTCGGCCCGCAGCGCCCGCACCGCGTCCTCGGTGCGCGGCAGCGACGCGGAGGCGAACGCGGGCCGCACGGCGCACCAGCCGGTGCGCCGCCACTCCCGGGCGATACGGGCGATCACCGCGATCGCCTCCGGGTCCGAGGAGCCCGCCGAGGCCAGCACGACCCCGGTCGAGGCACGGTCGGCGGGCCTGAGTCCCGCCTCGTACAGCCGCCGCTCCAGCGCCTCGACCAGCAGTGGCGACGGACCGAGCACCTCGGCCGACCGCACCCGCAGACGCGGATGGCGCGCCCGCGCCTCCCGCAGTACGGCCGGGATGTCGGCCTTGGCGTGGAACGCGCGCGTCAGGAGCAGCGGCAGGACCACCACGTCCTCCACGCCCTCCCCCGCCAGCCGGTCCAGCAGCCGTGGCACGGCGGGGGCGTTGAAGTCCAGGAAGCCGGTCTCCACCCGCAGTCCGGGCCGCAGCGACCGCAGCCGCCGGGTCAGCGCGTGCACGGTCGCGGCATGGCGCGGATCGCGGCTGCCGTGCGCGACGACCAGCAGCACGGGAGGCGGCACGGGCCGCGGCACGGACCGCCGGACCGACGACAGGACGGACGACAGGACCGAAGGCGGTACAGAGGGGTGGTGCATGAGAATCAGCTCTTCACGAGAAGACCGCGGCCGCGCAGCACCCGCCGCTCCAGCGGGCTGAAGATCAGCAGGTCGATGGCGATACCGACGATCAGGATGAGGACGATGGCGAGGAACACCATGGGCATACTGCCGACTGTACGGCCGTTCTCCAGCAACTGGCCGAGCCCCACCCCGAGATCGGGCGAGGACGCGATGATCTCCGCCGCCATCAGCGAGCGCCAGGAGAACGCCCAGCCCTGCTTCAGCCCCGCGAGATAGCCGGGCAGCGCCGCCGGCATCACGATGTGCCAGGTGCCGCGCAGCCCCGTCGCGCCGAGCGTACGCCCGGCCCGCAGGAACAGCGGCGGCACCTGATCGACGCCGGAGACCAGGCCGTTGGCGATCGAGGGGACCGCGCCGAGCAGGATCACGGCGTACATCATCGAGTCGTTCAGACCCAGCCAGATCACCGCGGGCGGCACCCAGGCCACCGACGGCAGCGACTGGAGCCCGGACAGGATCGGGCCGATGGCCGCGCGGACGAACCGCACCCGGGCCACCAGCAGCCCGAGCGGCGTACCGATCACCAGCGCCAGCAGGAAGCCCAGCAGACCGCGCGAGACGCTGGTCCAGATATAGCCGAGCAGGGTGCCCTGGGCCCAGGCGTCGGCCACCTCGTCCCACACCGCCGACGGCGACGGCAGCTTGTAGTCGTCGGTGACCTTCGCCCAGACCAGGATCTGCCACACCACCAGCACCAGCGCGACGGCGACGAGGGGCGGCAGGACCTTCTGGACGAGTGTCTCGCGCAGGGGCGCGCGCCGGGTCTGTACGGTCTCCAGCGCGTCGAGCCCGGCCTCCAGACCCGCCAGATCGTGGTGCGCGGCGGCGCCCCCGGCCCCGCCCGTGGCCGGGTCCCCCGGCGCGGGACCCTCCGGCGCCGTGTCCTTCGGCGCTGTCGTCTCAGTGCTGCCCATGGCGGCGGATCTCCCCACGCAGTTCTTCGGTGATCTCGACGGACAGCTCCGCGACGGCGGGGTCCTCGATACGGCGCGGCTGCGGAATGTCCACACGCCACTGATGGGCCACCCGGCCGGGCCGCGACGACAGCAGGACGACCCGCTCGGCCAGCCGCACGGCCTCGCGCACATTGTGTGTGACGAACAGCACCGACAGCTTCGTCTCGCGCCAGATCCGGGTCAGCTCGTCGTGCAGCACATCCCGGGTGATGGCGTCCAGCGCCGCGAACGGCTCGTCCATCAGCAGCAGTTGGCTGTCCTGGGCGAGCGCGCGGGCCAGCGCGACCCGCTGGCGCATACCGCCGGACAGCTCGTGCACCCGCTTGCCGTACGAGCCCTCCAGCCGTACGAGACCGAGCAGCCGCTCCGTCTCGCCGCGCCGCTCCTGCTTGGGCACCCCGCGCAGCCGCAGGGCCAGTTCGATGTTCTTGCCCGCGGTCAGCCACGGGAACAGCGCGTGCTCCTGGAACATCAGGGCCGGCCGCCCGCCGGGTGTCTCGATGGACCCGGCGGACGGCCGGTCCAGCCCCGCGACCAGATTGAGCAGGGTGGACTTGCCGCACCCGGACGCTCCCAGGAGGGTGACGAACTCGCCCGGGGCGACATCGAGGGTGATGTCGTCCAGGACGAGCTGCTGCCCGGCCGGCGTCACGAAGGTCTTCGAGACGTGCGCGATACGGGCGGCGTGGTCCACCGCCGGGGTGCTGTCGGCGGCCTTGGCGAGAGCTGTCGCCATGGTCGTCACCTCCTGGGGACGGTGTGGGAACGGAACGGGATCACGCGGACACGGTGGCCGCGACGGATACGCCGGACAGGCCGGACGCGGCGGGCATCCGGCTACTTGACGCCGAGACCGGCGTCGGCGACCTCGGGCTGTCCCGCCGCCGTGAGCACCTTGTTCAGGGGCCGCAGGTCGTAGATGCCGGCCAGGTCGGGCTTCTCCAGCAGACCGGCCTTGACCGCGTGGTCGGCCTCCGCCTGGAGCGTCGCGGCCAGCGGGTCGTTGATGATCTCGATCGACTCCCACGCCGGGTCGAGCACCTCCGGCGGCAGGGCCTTGCCCGAGAGCGTCTTCAGCGCCTCGTTGGCCGCCGCCTTGGCCTGGGCGTCATTGGCGTTGATCCACTCGTTCGTCTTCACCGAGGCCCGCAGCACGGCCTCGACCACGTCCGGGTGCTCGCCGAGGAACTTCTGCGACACGATGATGTTCGTGATCACGAACTTCTTGTCCGGCCACAGGTCGGACTCGTTCAGCAGCTCCTTGGCGCCCTCGGAGATCAGCTTGGACGCGGTCGGCTCCGGCACCCAGGCGCCGTCGATGGAGCCCGCCTTGTAGGCGTCGGGGGTGATCTTGTTGTCCGTACGGACGACGGACACATCGCCCTTGCCGGACTGGGCGTCGACCTTCCAGCCCTTCTCGGAGATCCAGTTGAGGAAGGCCACGTCCTGGGTGTTGCCGAGCTGCGGAGTGGCGATCTTCTTGCCCTTGATGTCGTCCAGGGTCTTGATCTTCGCCGGGTTCACCACCAGCTTCACACCGCCGGAGGCCGAACCGCCGATGATGCGCAGGCTCTTGCCGCCCGTCTGGGTGTAGCCGTTGATGGCGGGGGAGGGGCCGATGAAGCCGATGTCGATGCTGCCCGCGTTGAGGGCCTCGATCTCGGAGGGGCCCGCGTTGAAGGTGGACGGCGCCACCTTCGTGCCGCCCAGCTCCTTCTGGAAGAGCCCCTCCTGGATGCCGACGAGAGCCGTGGCATGGGTCAGGTTCGGGAAGTAGCCGATCTTCACCGTGTCGGCCGAGAGCGCCTTGCCCGTGACGGCGGGGGCGACCTTGTCGTCCTCGGTGTCGGAGTCCGAGCCGTAGCCGCAGGAGGTGAGCGCGACGGTGAGCAGGGGCAGTGCGGTGGCGACGGCGGCGAGACGACGGCGCGCGAGGGAGCGGGAGGCTGGCACGGGAGGGGTTCCTCTCGTTGGCCCGGTGCTCACGCCCTTCCGGAGTACGGGGGCGGGACCGGGAAGTCGGCAGGTCTTCGGGGGTGCGGGGGGTCGGGGTGGTGCGACGGACACGGAGACGGCAGGTGGGGGGTGCGGGCGCGCGAGCGGTGCGCGTACGTCATCGCACACATCGCGCCACCCCGCCCGTTCCCGCGCCGAGGGCGCCGCTGCCGACGCGGCCGCCCTCCTTCGCGAAGGTCGCGTACATGTCCCTCACCATCAGAAGTCCCAGGCGTCGTGGTCGGCGGCGTCGGCGTCGGCGGTGCCCGCGGCCCCGGCGGCCCCGTCGGTGAACGCGTCGCCCGCCATGCCGGCGGTCAGCGTCGTACCGTCCGCGGGGTCGATCAGCAGAAAGGAGCCGGTGCGCCGGGAGTCCGCGTAGGCGTCGAGCGCGAGGGGCTCGGCCGTACGGACCCGGACCCGGCCGATGTCATTGGCGACGAGCCGCCCCGGCGCCGGATGCTGGGAGAGATCGTCCAGCGTCAGCCGCGACGGGATCTCCTTCACGATCGCCTTGACCGTACGGGTGGTGTGCTTCAGCAGCACCCGCTGGCCCACCACCAGCGGCGCGTCGGCGACATGGCAGACGGTCGCCTCCACGTCCTGGGTGGTGGCGGGCGCGCCGGCGCTGGGGGCGATCAGATCGCCGCGCGAGATGTCGATGTCGTCGGCGAGCCGGAGGGTCACGGACTGCGGGGCCCAGGCGAGGTCCACGCTCCCGCCCAGCGCGTCGATGGACTCGATGGTGCTCGTGCGGCCCGAGGGCAGCACGGTCACCGGGTCGCCCACCCGCAGGACCCCGGAGGCGATCTGGCCCGCGTAGCCGCGGTAGTCGGGGTGCTCGGCGGTCTGCGGGCGGATCACGTACTGCACCGGGAAGCGCGCCGGGGCGCCGGTCAGATCATGGCTGACGGGCACGGTCTCCAGATGCTCCAGCACGGTCGGGCCGCCGTACCAGTCCATGTGCGCGGACGGCTCCACGACATTGTCACCGGCCAGCGCCGAGATCGGGATCGCCGTGACCTCGGGTATGCCCAGCGAGGCCGCGTACGCCGTGAACTCCTCGGCGATGGCGGCGAACACCGGCTCCTCGTACCCGGCCAGATCCATCTTGTTGACCGCGAGGACCACATGCGGAACGCGCAGCAGCGCGGCCACCGCGGCGTGCCGGCGGGTCTGCTCGACCACACCGTTGCGGGCGTCCACCAGGACGACGGCCAGCTCCGCGGTCGAGGCGCCGGTGACCATGTTCCTGGTGTACTGCACATGCCCCGGCGTGTCCGCGAGAATGAACCGCCGCCGGGGCGTGGCGAAGTAGCGGTAGGCGACGTCGATGGTGATGCCCTGCTCGCGCTCGGCCCGCAGGCCGTCCGTGAGCAGCGCCAGATCGGGGGCGTTCTGGCCCCGGCTGCGGGAGGCGTGCTCGACGGCCTCCAACTGGTCGGTCAGCACCGACTTGGAGTCGTGCAGCAGCCGGCCCACCAGCGTGGACTTGCCGTCGTCGACGGAGCCCGCGGTGGCGAAGCGCAGCAGTGTGGTCGCCGGGCGCCCCTCGGCGAACCCGGCGAACTCCGCGGACGGCTCGGTGGTGCTCGTCATGGCTAGAAGTACCCTTCGCGCTTGCGGTCTTCCATCGCGGCCTCGGACAGCTTGTCGTCGGCGCGGGTCGCGCCGCGCTCGGTCAGCCGGGAGGCGGCGATCTCCGCGATCACCGCGTCGAGCGTGGTGGCGTCCGAGTCGACCGCGCCCGTGCAGGACATGTCCCCGACCGTGCGGTAGCGCACCTGGCGCCGCTCGACGGTCTCGGACTCCCTGGGGCCGCCCCAGTCACCCGCGGTCAGCCACATGCCGGAGCGCCGGAAGACCTCGCGCTCGTGCGCGAAGTAGATCCGGGGGAGTTCGATCCCCTCGCGGGCGATGTACTGCCAGACGTCCAGCTCGGTCCAGTTGGAGAGCGGGAAGACCCGGACATGCTCCCCGGGGGCGTGCCGGCCGTTGTAGAGCTGCCACAGCTCGGGCCGCTGCCGGCGCGGGTCCCACTGGGAGAACTCGTCGCGCAGCGAGAACACCCGCTCCTTGGCGCGCGCCTTCTCCTCGTCGCGCCGGCCGCCGCCGAAGACCGCGTCGAACCGCTCGGCCTGGATCTTCTCGGTCAGCGGGACGGTCTGGAGCGGATTGCGGGTGCCGTCGGGCCGCTCCCGCAGCTTCCCCGCGTCGATGTACTCCTGTACGGAGGCGACATGCAGCCGCAGCCCGTGCCCGGCCACCGTACGGTCCCGGTACTCCAGCACCTCGGGGAAGTTGTGCCCGGTGTCCACGTGCAGCAGCGAGAACGGCACCGGCGCGGGCGCGAACGCCTTCAGCGCGAGATGCAGCATGACGATCGAGTCCTTGCCGCCGGAGAAGAGGATCACCGGCCGCTCGAACTCCCCCGCCACCTCACGGAAGATATGGACCGCCTCGGACTCCAGGGCGTCGAGATGGCTCAGCGCGTACGGGGCGCCGGTGCCCTCGCTCACGGCTGCGACGGTCGTGGTCACGCGAGACCCCTCTCGGTGAGCAGCGCGTGGAGCGCGGCGGCGGACTCCTCGACGGACTGGGTGTGCGACTCGATCCGCAGATCCGGCGACTCCGGGGCCTCGTAGGGGTCGTCGACCCCGGTGAGCCCGGAGATCTCGCCCGCCGCCTGCCGGGCGTACAGCCCCTTCACATCGCGTACGGAGCACACCTCGACCGGCGTGGCCACATGGATCTCCAGATAGCCGGTGGACTCGGTGTGATGGCGCTTGCGCACCGCCTCGCGGCTGTCCGCGTACGGCGCGATCACCGGCACCAGCGCCTTGACGCCGTTGGACGCGAGGAGTTCCGCGACGAAGCCGATGCGCTGGACATTGGTGTGCCGGTCCTCGCGGCTGAAGCCGAGACCGGACGAGAGGAACTCCCGGATCTCGTCGCCGTCGAGCACCTCGACCCGGTGGCCCTCGGTACGGAGCCGGCCGGCCAGTTCGTACGCGATGGTCGTCTTGCCCGCGCTCGGCAGCCCGGTGAGCCAGACCGTGGCGCCCCGCTCCGTCACAGCCCGCCCCGTCGCACTCAACCGCCGCTCCTCGCGATCGCGCTGATGGTCCGTCATCCGTGCAGTCCGCATTCGGTCTTGGAGCGTCCGGCCCAGCGTCCGGCGCGCGCGTCCTCGCCCTCCAGCACCCGGCGGGTGCAGGGGGCGCACCCCACGGAGGCGTAACCGTCCGTCAGCAGCGGATTGGTGAGCACGCCGTGCTCGGCGACGTACGCGTCCACGTCGTCCTGCGTCCAGCGGGCGATCGGGGAGACCTTGACCTTCCCGCGCTTCTCGTCCCAGCCGACGACCGGGGTGTTCGCGCGGGTCGGTGACTCGTCGCGGCGCAGCCCGGTGGCCCAGGCGTCATACCCGGTCAGGCCCTCTTCCAGGGGCTTGACCTTGCGCAGGGCGCAGCAGAGGTCGGGGTCGCGGTCGTGCAGCCTCGGGCCGTACTCGGCGTCCTGCTCGGCGACGCTCTGGCGCGGGGTGAGGGTGATGAGGCGGACCTCCATCACGGCTTCCACCGCGTCACGGGTGCCGATGGTCTCGGGGAAGTGGTAGCCGGTGTCGAGGAAGACCACATCGAGGCCGGGCAGCACCCGGGAGGCGAGATGGGCGACCACCGCGTCCTCCATCGAGGAGGTGACGCAGAAACGTTTCCCGAATGTCTCCGTGGCCCAGCGCAGAATCTCCGGGGCGGAGGCGTCCTCCAGTTCCCGTCCCGCCCGCTCGGCGAGGCCCTTCGGACCGTCGGTCTCCGTCAGTGCCGTCATGGCCGTCACGTCCCTTCCTGTCCGTCGCTCCGCTGGAGTCCGCGCGACAGCAGCCCGAGGAACTTGAGCTGGAAGGCCCGGTTGCACGCGGCGCACTCCCAGGCGCCGTGGCCCTGCTCATGGGGGCGCAGGTCCTCGTCGCCGCAGTAGGGGCAGTAGAAAGGCGCGGCGCGCTCGCTCATGTCCGCTCCTTCCGCCGTGGTCCGCCGAGGCTCACGACAGCGCCTCCTCCGACGCGCGGGCCGCCCAGGCGGCGAAGCGCTCGCCGTCCTCGCGCTCCTTCTGGAAGCGGCCGAGTACCCGCTCGACATACTCGGGCAGCTCTTCGGACGTGACCTTCAGCCCGCGGACCTTGCGGCCGAAGCCGGCCTCCAGACCCAGCGCGCCGCCCAGGTGCACCTGGAAGCCCTCGACCTGGTTGCCGTGCTTGTCCAGGACGAGCTGGCCCTTGAGGCCGATGTCCGCCACCTGGATACGGGCGCAGGCGTTGGGGCAGCCGTTGACATTGATGGTGATCGGCTGGTCGAAGTCCGGGAGGCGGCGCTCCAGTTCGTCGATCAGCGTGGCGCCGCGCTGCTTGGTCTCGACGATCGCCAGCTTGCAGAACTCGATACCGGTGCAGGCCATGGTGCCGCGCCGGAACGGCGAGGGCTTGACCCGCAGGTCCAGCGCTTCGAGACCGGCCACCAGTGAGTCGATCCGGTCCTCCGCCACATCGAGGACGATCATCTTCTGCTCGACGGTGGTACGCAGCCGGTCGGAGCCGTGTGCCGCGACCAGTTCGGCGATCTTCGTCAGGGTCGGGCCGTCCACCCGGCCGACGCGCGGCGCGAAGCCGACGTAGAAGCGTCCGTCCCGCTGGCGGTGCACACCGACGTGGTCGCGCCACTGCTGTACGGGCTGCGCCGGCGCGGGACCGTCGATCAGTTCGCGCTTGAGGTACTCGTCCTGGAGGATCCGGCGGAACTTCTCCGTGCCCCAGTCGGCGACCAGGAACTTCAGCCGGGCGCGGGTGCGCAGCCGGCGGTAGCCGTAGTCACGGAAGATCCCGATGACTCCGGCCCATACGTCCGGCACCTCGTCGAGCGGGACCCAGGCGCCGAGCCGCTGCCCGATCTTCGGGTTGGTCGACAGGCCGCCGCCGACCCACAGGTCGAAGCCGGGGCCGTGCTCGGGATGCTCCACGCCGACGAACGCGATGTCGTTGATCTCGTGCGCCACGTCCAGCAGCGGCGACCCGGAGATCGCCGTCTTGAACTTGCGCGGGAGGTTCGAGAACTCCTTGGTCCCGATGAAGCGGGCGTTGATCTCGTCGATGGCCCAGGTGCCGTCGATGATCTCGTCCTCGGCGACCCCGGCGACCGGTGAACCGAGGATCACCCGCGGTGTGTCCCCGCAGGCCTCGGTGGTCGACAGGCCGACGCCCTCCAGACGCCGCCAGATCTCCGGCACGTCCTCGATCCGGATCCAGTGGAGCTGGATGTTCTGCCGGTCGGTGATGTCCGCCGTCCCGCGCGCGAACTCCTGCGAGATCCCGCCGATGGTCTTGAGCTGCTCCGTGGTCAGCCTGCCGCCGTCGATCCGTACCCGCAGCATGAAGTACTTGTCGTCCAGCTCCTCCGGCTCCAGGATCGCGGTCTTGCCGCCGTCGATCCCGGGCCTGCGCTGGGTGTACAGCCCCCACCAGCGCATCCGGCCGCGCAGATCATTGGGGTCGATCGAGTCGAACCCGGCCTTGGAGTAGATCGTCTCGATACGTGTCCGTACGTTGAGACCGTCGTCGTCCTTTTTGAACTGCTCATTGCCGTTGAGCGGAGTGAAGTGGCCGACGGCCCACTGGCCCTCGCCGCGGTGACGGCTCACCTTGCGGCGGGGCGTGGCGGTGGACGGCTTTTCCGGGGTGGCGGCCATGGCGGGTACGTCCTTCGAGACATGCAGGAGGGCGGCTCTGAGCCGCACACTCGCGCGGAGGCGCGTCGGTGCGCGGCGGGGACAGAGAATGAGGAGAGCGCGGCGGTACCGGGACTCTCAGCCTGCCGGACAGATGGCGCTGGACAGGCGGCCGAGATCGACGTGCCGCCGACTCACCAAGGCTATTCCAGCTCGAGACATGACGGAAGCGTGTCACGCGTATCTCCGGGCAGTCCACCACTATCCATCATGTGGACGTGAGTGTCCCGCTCTGCGAGACGATATGGGGCCTCTGGCGCACGGCGGGGGCGTGCGGGACGGGCCTCAGACCAGGGCGCCGGGCCAGGGGCCGGGGGCCGCCACCTCGGGCTCCTCGGTGGCCCTGGTGTCGAAGAGCGTGAAGCCGCGGCGCAGATAGTTGGCCAGGGCGTGCGGCCCGTCCTTGGAGCAGGTGTGCAGCCAGACCCGCTTGGTGGGCCCGGCCCCGGGGTGGCGCTCGGCCAGGTCCCACGCCCGCGCCACCCCGTACGAGAGCAGATGACCGCCGATGCGCCGGCCGCGGAAGGCCGGGATCAGCCCGAAGTACGCGATCTCGACCGTGCCCTGCGCCTGCGCCTCCAGTTCGAGATAGCCGGCCGGGGTGCCCTTCTCGTACGCGACCCAGGTCTCGACGCCGGGCCGGGCGAGGAGCTCCTGCCAGCGGGCGTACGAGTACGTCAGCCGGTCCGTCCAGCGGACGTCCCCGCCGACGGCGGTGTACAGGAACCGGCTGAACTCCGGCGAGGGGATCTCGGCCCGTGCGATCCGCACCTCGCCCGGGGGCTCGGCGGCGGGCCGCAGATCGGCGGGCGAGGTCTGCTCCAGGGACCAGGTGGTCACGGTGATGCTCATACGCGCCAGCGAATCACGCGCCGGCGACGCACGGGAACCCGCCCCCGCGCCGCTCCGCCGCCGCCCCCGCGCCGTCCGCGCGCGCCCACGCGCACCGGAGCCGGGCCGGGGCGTACGGGGGCGGCCGGAGCCCGCACGGGCGAGCGGGGCGTACGGGGACGGCCGGAGTGCCGGAGTGCGCGGACCCGGCGGGGGGCAGGGGGGCGGGGGGCGCGCGGGGCGCGTGGGGCTCAGGGGGCCGGCGGGCGGCGGGCGCTCAGAACGGCGGGGGCCTGGGAGTGCGGCAGCAGATCCACCGGGTCCTCCGGCCGTACCACCGCCACCTCGATCCCCTCGCTGAACCGGTACGGCCGGTGCGCCAGCACGCCCGACAGATGCCGCCGCACACGGGACAGCTCCGCCCGCACCGTCACCGTACGGGTGGGGTCGCCGAAGACATCCGCGGCCAGCTCCGCCGCGCTCCTGCCGTTCCGGTGCACGGCCAGCAGATAGAGCAGCTCGGCATGGCGCGGGCTCAGCTCCTGGGTCCAGCCTCCCGCCGGTCCGGAGACCGCGACCGACGAGCGCCGGGGGCGGCTCAGATCCAGCACGACGCGGCTCGGGATCTCCTCCCGGGGGCGCTCCTCGTCCACCTGGATCAGCCAGCCGCCGGGCAGCGGCTCGACCGTGCACATGCCCAGGGACGGCAGCAGGACCCGGCCCGCCCGGAACGGCGTGGGCAGGATCAGCCGGTCCACCGGCGCCATGCCCGTGACGGCCGCCGTCCACCCGTGCGCGTCGACCGCCAGGGCGCGGCCGCCGCCCAGCCGGCACATGATCGGCGCGGCCACCGAGCGCAGCCGCTCGACGGCCCGCCCGTGCCGCTCGCGCAGCTCACCCTCCGCGAGCCGGGCCATCGAGCTGACCAGCGCCAGGGTCATCGGATGGAAGGTCCGCGCGGGACCGCTCACATCGACCACGCCCAGCAGCCGTCCGTCCCGGGGATCGTGGACGGGGGAGGCCGCGCAGGTCCAGTTGTGCAGCGTGTGCACGAAGTGCTCCGCCGCGTGCACCCGTACCGGCCGGCGCACCGCCAGCGCCGTGCCGATGGCATTGGTTCCCGTGGAGCACTCCGACCAGGCCGCGCCCTCCTCCAGACCGATCCCGTTCGACCGGCGCAGCCCCGCCGGGCCGCCCGTGCGCCACAGCACCCGTCCCTCGTCGTCCGTGACCACCAGGATCTGGAGCGAGGGCTCGATGATCTCGCCGAGCGTTCCGCTGAGCGTCCGCAGCACCTGGCCCAGCACGGTGGTGCGCCTGCGGTGCTCCAGTTCGTCCGGCTCCAGCAGCGCACCGCAGGCGTAGCGTTCCGGATCGGCGCCGATCCGGAACATCCGTCTCCAGGAGGCGTCGATCACCGGTCTCGGAGCCACCGGCGGCCGTTCACCGGCGAGCACGGCGTCCCGTATCCGGTGGAGCAGCCGCATGGCTCGGGCGCTGTCCGTCGTGGTGAGCCTGGCCAGGTCGAGCGGTCCGTCGCTGAACCGGGCGGGCTCGGGCGACGGGTACCCGGACGGTCCGTCATGGAGAGGAACGTCGAGAGGGAGGCGGGGAGGAGCGTCGAGAGGGAGGCGGGGAGGAGCGTCAAGAGGGACGCGGGGAGGAGCGTCGAGAGGAACCTCAAGAGGGACGCCGGGAGGGACGCGGGGAGAAATGTCGTCGAGAGGCGTGGTCCTCACCGTTTCGTCCTTCATCGGGCTCCCTCCGCCACGAGCGACGCTGAATCGGTTCTTCTGCAACGGCCTGCAACCCTGGTGAACCACGGACGGGGTGCAAGAAGGTGACTACAGGTCAGGGGTGGTGCCGTGTCGGCGCAGCACCACCCCTGGCTCCAGGCCGCCCGCGCGCGACTCAGCCGACGGGCCGCGCCCGGTCCACCACCGAGGCCAGATCGAGGGTGTGGGGGAGCGTGCCGAAGGCCGTGCCCCAGTCCCCGCCCAGCCGCGAGGCGCAGAACGCGTCCGCCACCTCCGGCGGCGCCCAGCGCACCAGCAGCGAACCCTGGAGCACCAGCGCCAGCCGTTCCACCAGCCGGCGGGCACGGGCCTCGATCCCGGTCAGATCGGCCAGTTCGGTCAGCAGATCCTTGATCGCGCCATCGAGCCGGTGATCGGCGCCGCGCGCCAGGCCCACCTCCTGGAGAAAGGCGTTCAGCGCCTCCGGCTCGCGCTGGAGCGCCCGCAGCACATCCAGCGCCTGGACGTTCCCGGACCCCTCCCAGATCGAGTTGAGCGGCGACTCGCGCAGCAGCCGCGGCATCCCGGACTCCTCCACATAGCCGTTGCCGCCCAGGCACTCCAGGGCCTCCCCGGCCACCGGCGTACACCGCTTGGTCACCCAGTACTTGGCGGCGGGGACCGCCAGCCGCAGAAACGCCCGTTCGTGGCCGGAGCCGCTCCCGCCGCTCCGGATCACGTCGTACGCCGACGCCAGCCGCAGCGCCAGCGTCGTGGCCGCCTCCGACTCCAGCGCCAGATCGGCCAGTACGTTGCGCATCAGCGGCTTGTCGATCAGCTCACCGCCGAACGCGCTTCGGTGGTCGGCGTGGTGCACCGCCTGCGCCACGGACTGCCGCATCAGCGCGGCCGATCCGAGCACACAGTCGAGCCGGGTCGCCGCCACCATCTCGATGATGGTGCGCACCCCCCGGCCCTCCTCGCCGACCCGGCGGGCCCACGTCCCGTCGAACTCCACCTCGCTCGACGCGTTGGACCGGTTGCCCAGCTTGTCCTTGAGGCGCTGGATCAGGAACACGTTGCGTGTCCCGTCGGCCAGGACCCGGGGGACGAGAAAACAGGTCAGCCCGCCGGGCGCCTGGGCCAGCACGAGGAAACCGTCGCACATCGGCGCGGAACAGAACCACTTGTGCCCGGTGAGCAGATACTCGCCGTCCGCGTCCAGCGGCCGTGCGCCCGTCGTGTTGGCGCGTACGTCGCTGCCGCCCTGCTTCTCGGTCATGCCCATCCCGAAGAGCGCGCCGGCCTTCTCCGCGGCCGGCCGCAGCCCCGGCTCGTACCGGTGCGAGGTCAGCCTCGGCTCCCACTCCGCCGCGAGTTCCGGCTCGGCGCGCAGCGCGGGCACCGCCGCGTGCGTCATCGACACCGGGCAGCCGTTCCCGGCCTCCGCCTGCGTCCAGACGAAGAAGCCGGCCGCACGGCGCAGATGGCCGCCGGGCCTGCCCCAGGCGTCGGTCAGCCCGGCGGAGACCGCCTGTCCCAGCACCTGGTGCCAGGCCGGATGGAAGTCGACCTCGTCGATCCGGTTGCCGTAGCGGTCATGGGTGCGGAGCCTCGGCGGATACTCGTTGGCCTGCGCTCCCCACTCCTGGGCCGCCGCGGATCCGGCGGTGCGGCCGAGCGCCGTCAGCTCCGCGCGGGTCTCGTCGAGAAGGCCGGGCGCGCTGTGCCGCTCCACGCCCTCCACGAGAACCCGGTCGGCGCTGAAGACGTCGTACCCCACCAGGGGCGGAACCTGATTGGTCACTGTGTGGGTGGTGGCTGCCATGCCGATACGGTAAGGAGGTGCAGGCAGCAAAAGAAACACCCGAGCGGCCGGCGGGTCGACTCCACCGGGCCCGAGTCCTCTACCGCAACGTCTCCAAGCGGCGGATGGCCTGGCTGCTGCTGAAAGACACGGTCAACTCGTGCATCGAGTACCGGGTGCTGGGCCTCGCGGCCGAGGCTGCGTTCTTCACGCTGCTCTCGCTGCCGCCCCTGCTGCTCGGTCTGATCGGGTTGCTCGGCTACGTGGACGACTGGACCAGCACCGCCACCGTCGCCTCGATCGAGAAGAACATCCTCGGGGCGGTCGGCACGGTGCTCTCCGACCGCGGGGTCAACCAGATCGCCAAGCCGCTGCTGGAGGACATCACCCACGGCGGCCGGCCGGACGTGATCTCGCTCGGCTTCGCGATCGCGCTCTGGTCGGGCTCCCGGGCGGTCAATGTCTTCGTCGACACGATCACGGTGATGTACGGGCTCGACGGCCGGCGCGGCATCGTCGCGACCCGGCTGCTCGCCTTCCTGCTCTTCCTCGTGGCGCTGCTGATCGGCGCGGTGGTGCTGCCGCTGGCGGTGGTCGGTCCCGACCGGGTCGTCGCGCTGGTCCCCTGGGGGACGGCGGTGGTCAGTGTCCTGTACTGGCCCGTGGTCATATTGCTCTCCATCGCCTTCCTGACCACGCTCTACCATGTCTCGGTGCCGGCCAGGTCCCGCCGCTGGATCGAGGACGTGCCGGGGGCCCTGGTGGCGCTGGCGATGTGGGTGCTGGGCAGCTTCCTGCTCCGGATCTATCTGACCAGCACGGTCGAGGGCCCGACGATCTACGGCTCCCTGGCCGCGCCGATCGCCGTACTGCTCTGGATCGGTGTCTCCGCCTTCGCGGTCCTGGTGGGCGCGGCGGTCAACGCGGCGATCGACCGCGTCTGGCCGTCGGTGGCCACGGCGGCGGCACGCGCCTCCAACGAACGGCTGCGCGCGGCCCACGCGGCGGAACTGATGGCGCGCGCGGCGGCCGCCGCGGAGGCCAGGAACGCGCTGGTGGACGACGACGGGACCGATCCGGGCATGCCCTCGGAGTTCCCGGAGCGCTGGTCGAGGTTCCTGCCGCCCGACGATGTGAAGGCACGCGTGAAGGCCCGCCTCCAGGGAGTGCGGGACAACCGGCACAAGAGCAGGTAGGGGCCGGCGTCGGCGGTACGCACGAGGAGTCGGCGGTATGTACGAGGAATGGGCGTCGCGGCTCGACGGCGCGATCGTCTGGACGCGGACGGTGAGGACCGGGAACGGGTCCGCGCCCTACCCGGTGCTGCCCGACGGCTGTATGGATCTGCTGTGGACCGGGGGCAGGCTGCTGGTCGCGGGGCCCGACACCCGGGCGTACGCGCCCGAGGGGATCGACGGGGCGCACTGCGCCGGGGTGCGCTTCGCCCCCGGGACCGCGCCCGCGCTCCTCGGCGTACCGGCGCACGAACTGCGTGACCGGCGGGTGGAGCTGGCCGAACTCTGGTCACCGGCCGAGGTGCGCCGGCTCACCGGGCGGCTGGCGTCCGCCGAGGACCCCGCCGAGGCGCTGGAGGCCGTGGCGCTGCGCCGGGCCGAGGCCGTCGGACCGCCCGATCCGCTGCTGCGGGCGGTCGCCGACGGGCTGAACGCCGGGCATACGGTCGCGGCGACCGCCGACGCGGTGGGCCTCGGTGCCCGGCAGCTCCACCGCCGCTCCCTGGACGCCTTCGGCTACGGGCCCAAGACGCTGGCCCGCGTGCTGCGGCTCCAGCGCGCGCTGGCGTTCGTACGGGCGGGAAAGCCGTACGCCGAGGCGGCGCTCGCCGCGGGCTGTGCCGACCAGGCGCATCTCGCCCGTGAGACACGTGAGTTGGCCGGGCTCACGCTCGGCGCCTACGCGGCGCTGGCGAACAGCGAGACCTCGATGCCGTCCGGGTCCAGGACCACGGCGTAACGCTGTCCCCAGACCGCGTCCCACGGCTTCAGATGGCCCCGGTACCCGGCCGCGACCAGGGAGTCGTAGGTGGCGTCCACCTCGGCGGGACCGGCGCAGAGGAAGGCGAGCCCGGTCCGTCCCCCGCCCTGCGGCCGGGTCCAGCCTGGATCGTAGGAACGGACGGTCTCCTCCGTGTCCCAGAGCACGCGCGGGCCCCCGGGCAGGGTGGCCTCGGCATGGGGCGCGGTGTCGGCGTCGGCGGGTACGGGCACGCCGAGCGCGCGGTAGAAGGCGAGGGAGGCGGCCATGTCGGAGACGACGAGGCCGATCGCGTCGAGTCGTGGAGTGGAGGTCATGCGCCCAGGGTAGGAGCGGCGGCCGGAGGCGGTCTTGAACGAATCGGACGTGCGGAGGAACGCGACGGGCCGCGCACCAGGTGCGCGGCCCGTCGGTGTTCCGAGGAAGGATCAAGCAGGTGAAGCGTGTTGTCCGTGCCCGTGGTGCGTGTGGAGACCGCGAAAGACCGCGGAGACCGCAGAGACGGCAGAGACGACAGAGAGTGGAGAGACGACAGAGACTAGAAGACGCTGACGCCGTAGGCGTTCAGGGCCTCCACGACCGGCTGGAAGAACGTGGTGCCGCCGGAGGAGCAGTTGCCGCTGCCGCCCGAGGTCAGGCCCAGCGCCGTGCTGCCGGCGAAGAGCGAGCCGCCGCTGTCGCCGGGCTCGGCGCAGACGTTGGTCTGGATCAGACCGCCGACGATCTGGCCGCTGCCGTAGTTCACGGTCGCGTTGAGACCGGTGACCGTACCGCTGTGGACACCCGTGGTCGAGCCGCTGCGGCGCACGCTCTGGCCGACCGACGGGTTGGCGGCGCTGGTGATGTCCTGGTACGAGCCGTTGTACAGGTAGACCCGCCCGTCGGCCGCGGCCGCGTTGGAGTGGCGGATGATGCCGTAGTCGTTGGTCGGGAAGCTCGTGCCGGCACGGGTGCCGATGCTCCAGGAGCTGCTGATGTTGGTGCAGTGTCCGGCGGTCAGCGCGTAGTACGTCGAGCCGCTGCGGACGTTGAAGCCGAGGGAGCAGCGGCTGCCGCCGGTGGTGATGGCCTCGCCGCCGGCGATGAGCGCGTTGAACTTGCCGGGGGTGTGCTTGATCGTGAGGCCCGCGGTGTCACCCACGGAGTTCTTGATCTCGGCTATCTCGGCGTCCGAGACCGTGCTGTCGACGGTGACGACGACCTTGCCGGAGGCCTTGTCCGTGTACCAGGCCGTACCGGCGACGTCGGCGCCGCGGACGGCGGAGCTGGCGTCGGCGAGCTGGGCCGCGGTGGCCTTGGGGGCCGGAGCCGGGGCCGCGATGGCAGACGGGGCCGCAAGCGCGACAGCGGTCACCAGTCCTGAGGCGACGGCGAGGAGCCGTACCCGTCCTGATACCGCTCCGAGGGGGGAAAAGCGCTTGAAGGTCACTACATCCTCCATAGGTGGGGGAAACTCGCGATCCGTCGGGTAAGCGGGCCGCTGCGTGCGATCGTTCACCGCCATTCGGTTTTGGCCGTGAACCTGTCAATCGCACGGAGTGAATCGTTGACTCCGTTTGGGTTTTGGGCAAGGCCCACTTCTGGACCGACGGCGGAGAACGGCTGTCGGGCCCGCGCGGCCACCCGGTCGGGGGTCCGGAGTCCGTCGGCGGAACGCTCCGCCGACGGGTTCTGCCGGCCGTCCCTCGCACCCGCCAGTGAATTGCTGCAAAGCCCGCGCCGACGGGAACGTGGCCGGTGAATGGCCGTCAGAACACACGGTCAGGCTGAGAATCGGCGGAGAGCGCCATTCGGCCATGTGGCCGGGGCGTCACAATCACACATGCTTCACCGTGGGTGCTGCTTGTATGACACAGCGGGTTCGGAAGCTCGCCGGGTGATGGCCTGAAGCCGCTGGAATGGCGGAAGTTCTACTCGCGTCGCGAGGGTCGAGTCGCCCGTTTGCTCGACGTACCACCCAAATGTTCCCGTGTTGATCATGGCCGGATTCAGACACCGGCCGGGCGTCCAGGCGTGGAACGGCCCGGGGCGGCAGTCGGATTCGACCGGTGGGGCGCTCTTGCGGGGCATCAGAGACGTGTGCAGCGGATGGGTCTGCCGATACCCGTCTCGGGGCGCCCTTCCGGCTGTCGTACGGCACCGGGCCCACGCGCGCCGGGGCCCGGAGCCGCCCTGTGGCCTCGGTCCGTTGGCGCCGCCCGTGCGTCGGCGTCACGGCCCGTGGGCGCGCCGCCGGGCCCGTCGTGATCCGGTTCCGGTTCTGAAGGCAACATACCGACTGGTCGGACAGGCGGACAGGGGGCCGTACGGTGGCGGACCGGTGGCCGGCGCGGGGCGGCGGACGGGTGATCCCTCCGGTGACGGGGCCGCGCCACGGGGTACCCGGGTAGCAGCGGACCGTCCGAAGTTCCTGTCCAGCCCCTGTCCCGCCCCTGAACGAGGAGCCCCGCCATGAGCACCGAACTCCAGATCCTCCTCGCCGTGGCCGCGCTCCTGGTCGCACTGACCCTGGGCATCGCGATCACCCTGGTCGTACGGCTGGTGCGGACCCGGCGCGCGCTGCGCGGGGCGGGTCTGCCGGTGGAGAACCGCTGGGTGTTCTGGGCGGCCGTCGGCTATCTCGTCCTCCCCGTCGATCTCCTGCCCGATCCGGTTTTCGTGGACGACATCGGCGTACTGATGCTGGCGCTGCGCTCTCTGCGCCGGGGCGGGGAGCGGGCGGCGGCCGAGCGCGCTCCCCGCCCCGCTTCGCTCCGTTCCCGGTCCTGGAGCCGGACCCGGTGAGCCGGGGCGGACGGTACCGGAGCGGCCGGTGGAGGACGGAACTCCGCTCAAGGGCGGCTCGGTGACGATCACACCCGTAGGGACGACCCCGGCCTCCGCCGCCACCTGATATGTGGTGTCCGTCACCGCCGTGCGTCCGGCGCCGGCACCGCGGCCACATGCCCTTTTGTGCCAGGGCCCGCCCACCGCCGTTCCCGGACAAGGGGCGGACAGGGATGGTCAGGGACGGGCTCGGACCGGCGGCCCTGCCTCCCGGATCGATCACCGTCCCACCGAGGGCTGACCCCTCCGGTGGTCTCAAGGGATGATCGCACCGGCACCATGGCAGTCAGCCCGGTGGCCTTCATCCCGGCACGAGAGGTATCAGTGACTCAGCACGCGTTCCCGGACGGCAACGGTGACGGCAGCGGAAACAGCGTCGGCAATGGCAATGGTAACGGCGACGGTGACGGCGACGGCATCACTGTCGGCGACGGTGGCGGCGGCGGAAGCGATGACGGCACCACTGGCACCGGCGACGGCACCGGCGCTGCCGCCGGCCGTACCGGCGCCCATGCCGGTGGCGCCCGTGCCGGTGGCGGCCGTGACTGGTGGCGGGAGTCCGTCGTCTACCAGATCTACGTCCCCAGCTTCGCCGACGCCGACGGCGACGGCATGGGAGACCTGCGCGGGATCACCGACCGGCTCGGCCATGTCGCGGACCTCGGCGCGGACGCCGTGTGGCTCACCCCGTTCTACCGCTCCCCGCTGGCCGACGGCGGCTATGACGTCGCCGACTACCGGGAGGTCGATCCGCGCCACGGCACCCTGGACGACTTCCGGGCGCTGCTCGGGCGGGCCAGGACGCTCGGTCTCCGTACCATCGTGGACATCGTGCCCAACCACTGCTCCGACCGGCATCCGTGGTTCGTGGAGGCGCTCGCCTCGGCGCCCGGCTCCGCCGCGCGCGACCGCTTCCTCTTCCGCGACGGCAGGGGGCCCGACGGCGCGGAGCCGCCCACGGACTGGCGGTCCAAGTTCGGCGGCGCCGCCTGGACCCGGGTGCCGGACGGCCAGTGGTACATGCATATCTTCGCTGCCGAGCAGCCCGATCTGAACTGGGAGAACCCCGAGGTCGCCGCGGAGTTCGAGGCCGTCCTGCGGTTCTGGCTCGACCTCGGTGTCGACGGCTTCCGTATCGACGTGGCCCACGGCCTGCGCAAGGACCTCACCCCGCCGCTGCGCGACACCCACGGCGGCGACTCGGCGTCCCTCAACGCCCCGCCCAGCGGTGAGAACCACCCGTTCTGGGACCGCGACGAGGTCCATGAGATCTACCGTCACTGGCGGAAGGTCACCGACTCCTACGCCCCGCCCCGGATCATGGTCGCCGAGGCGGGCGTCAGCGCCGCCCGGCTGCCGCTCTACACCCGGCCCGACGAACTGCACCAGGCCTTCAACTTCTTCCATCTGCGCTGCCCGTGGGACGCGGGCTCGTTCCGTGACGTCATCGACCTCTCACTCACCGGGGCGGCGGCCAACGGCGCGCTGCCGACCTGGGTGCTGTCCAACCACGACGTGGTGCGCCACCGCACCCGCTACGGCGCGCCCGAGGGCACCGATCTCCCCGGCTGGCTGCTGACCGGCGGCCGGGAACCGGCGCTCGACGAGGACCGGGGCCGCCGCCGTGCCAGGGCCGCCGCGCTGCTGACCCTCGCCCTGCCCGGCACGACCTATCTCTACCAGGGCGAGGAGCTGGGTCTGCCCGAGGTGGCCGACCTGCCCGAGGAGGCGTTGCGCGACCCCATGTGGGAGCGGACGGGGCACGCCGTGAAGGGGCGCGACGGGTGCCGGGTGCCGCTGCCGTGGACCAGGACGGGACCGTCGTACGGCTTCGGGCCCGGCGGCAGTTGGCTGCCCCAGCCGCAGGGATGGGGTGAGCGCTCGGTCGAGGCCCAGACCGGCGATCCCGGCTCCTTCCTGGAGCTGTACCGCACGGCGCTGAGGCTGCGCCGCCGCTGTCTCGGGGACGAGGGCTTCGCCTGGCTGACCTCGGCGCCGGGCGAACTGGCCTTCCGCAAGGGCGGGGACGGAGACGGGGGCGGGGGCGGAAACGGAGACGAGGACGCCGGCCCCGGCCCCGGCCCCGGCACGGGCGGGAGCGCGGGTCTGGAGTGCCGCGTCAACCTCTCCGACGAGCCGCTGCCGCTGCCCGCCGGTTCCGTACCGCTGCTGGCCAGCGACGAGCTGGCGGACGACGCCACGACGGGCCGGCTGCTGCTGCCGCCGGACACGGCGGTCTGGCTGGGCGCCGGGGCACACTGACCGGACGGACCCGGGGGGCGCCCGCACACCGTGCGGACGGCCCCCGAGCCGTGCTGTCCGTCACTCGCGGTCTCTGCCGCTCGCGGCCCGTTCCGCGCGGCGTGCGGTGCGCGAGGGTCAGCGGGTGAGGATCGCCGGGTCGCTCACACCGGGGGCGCCGTTCTCGACATGTCCGGCCAGCCGGCGCAGGAAGCCCTGGTCCGTGTCGGACACCACCGTCAGGTCGTACCACCGCTTGGTGCCCCGCAGCTCCACGGGGTGCACCACACGCCCGCCCGCCGGGACCCTGACGGTCGTGCTCTTCCCGCCGTACGCGTTGGAGATGGTCAGACGGCAGGCGGCGGCGCCCGTGTTCGTCAGGGTCAGCACCACGCGCGCGGAGCCGGAGTCCTTGCCCGCGCCCCGGCCGGTGTGGCCGGTGTCATGGCGGGCGGTCACCTCGGGGCCCGCGGTGGTGCCGGCTCCCCGGAACGTACGGAGGAAGCCGTTGGGCCCGAACACCGACAGGTCGTACACGCCCTCCGAGTAGGCCGTGTTCCAGGTGTCGGAGAGCTTCCGCCCGGCGGCGGTGGTGTAGGTCCAGGGACCGTCGGCGCGGTTCGCCGAGGTCACCGTGAAGCAGGCGCCCGCCGCCGCGCCACTGCTGAAGGTGAGCGTGAAACGCCCGGTCGAGGGGGTGGCGGCCCCGTCGACGAGCGGTGCGTACGGCAGCGGGCGCGTGGGCCTGGAGCCCTTCTCCTGCTTGGGCAGGACGGCGCGGCCGGGCGGGGTCGGCGTATAGCTGGGGTGCCGCTCCTGGTCGGGCGGCTCGTACGCGTCGGTGGCCGGGAGCGCGGCGGGCCTCGTGTCCTGGAGGCCGAAGTCGAACGCGGAGGTGAGATCGCCGCAAATGGCCCGCCGCCAGGGGGAGATGTTCGGCTCCGCCACCCCGAAACGGCGCTCCATGAACCGGAGGATCGAGGTGTGGTCGAAGACCTCGGAGCAGACGTAACCGCCGGTGCTCCAGGGGGAGACGACCAGCATGGGGACCCGCTGGCCCAGGCCGTAGGGCCCGGCGGCGTAGCGGCCGCTGCCCGGGAAGTGGTCGAGCGCGGTGTCGACGGTGGAGGCGCCCTGCGCGGCGGAGGCCGGGGGACAGGGCGGTACGACGTGGTCGAAGTAGCCGTCGTTCTCGTCGTACGTGATGAACAGGGCCGTCCTGCTCCACACCTCGGGGTTGGAGGTGAGGGCGTCCAGCACCTGGGAGATGTACCAGGCGCCGTAGTTCGCGGGCCAGTTGGGGTGCTCGGAGAAGGCCTCGGGGGCGGCGATCCAGGAGATCCGGGGCAGCTTCCCGGCCTTGACGTCGGCCCTGAGGATGTCGAAGAAGCCGTCGCCGTTCTTCGCGTTCGTGCCGGTACGCGCCTTCTCGTAGAGCGGATCGCCGGGTGCGGCGTTGCGGTAGTTGTCGAAGTAGAGGAGCGAGTTGTCCCCGTAGTTGCCGCGGTAGGCGTCGTCGATCCAGCCCCAGCCGCCGGCGGCGTCGAGCCCGTCGCCGGTGTCCTGGTAGATCTTCCACGAGACGCCGGCCTCTTCGAGCCGCTCCGGATAGGTCGTCCAGCCGTACCCGGCCTCGTCGTTGCCGAGAACGGGCCCGCCGCCCTTGCCGTCGTTCCCGGTGTGGCCGGTCCACATGTAGTAGCGGTTGGGGTCGGTGGCCCCGATGAACGAGCAGTGGTAGGCGTCGCACACGGTGAAGGCGTCGGCGAGCGCGTAGTGGAACGGTATGTCCTCGCGCTTCAGATACGCCATCGTCCCCGCGGACTTGGCGGGGATCCACTGGTCGTAACGCCCCTGGTTCCACGCCTGGTGGCCGCCCGCCCAGTCGTGGTCGAGCCCGGCGATGAACCGCATGCCGAGATCCTCGGCGTCCGGGTGGTACGGCAGGATGTCCTGGGAGCCGTCCGACTGGTGCCAGACCGACCGCCCGCCGACCGGGGTCACGGGCCGTGGGTCGCCGAATCCCCGTACGCCCCTGAGCGACCCGAAGTAGTGGTCGAAGGAACGGTTCTCCTGCATCAGCACGACGATGTGGTCGACATCCTTGATGGTGCCGGTCCGCCGTCCGGCCGGAATGGCGGCGGCACGGGCGATGCTGTCGGACAACGCGGAGAAGCCGGTGGTGGCGCCGGCGATCTGAAGGAACCTGCGCCGGTTGAGTTCAGGCATGAGGGTGGGGACCCGTCTCTTCGGGGGATGTGGGGAGCGAAGCGGAAGGAGGCCTTCAAGGTCACCCACCGCGGGGGAAGCCCCGGTATCCCCCGCCCGACACACCGCCGTACAGCACACGAACAGCACCCCGGCCCGGTCCCGGCACCCCGGCCCGGAAGAGCCGGAAGCCGGGGTGGGTGCCGCGCGGGAAGGCCGATGATCCCGCCCGTACGCCCGTACGCCCGCCCGGAAGACCGGAAGACCGGAAGACCGGAAGACCGGAAGACCGGAAGACCGGAAGACCGGAAGACCGGAAGACCGGAAGACCGGAAGACCGGCCGGCCGCGGAGTCAGCTTCCGAAGAAGACGCCGAACTCCCGGTACAGCTCGGCGGGTACGCGTTTGGGCGTCCGCAGGGCCTCCGCGAGCGGGACCCGCACGATCTCCGTGCTCCGCAGGCCCACCATCGTCCCGAAAGCCCCGTCCTTGATCCCCGCCACGGCGTGGAGTCCGAACCGGGTGGCGAGCCAGCGGTCGTACGCGCTCGGGGTGCCGCCGCGCTGGATATGGCCGAGGACCGTGGTGCGCGCGTCCTTTCCGGTACGGATCGCGATTTCCTGGGCCAGCCAGTCGCCGATACCGGACAGGCGCACATGCCCGAATTCGTCGCGGGACTCGTCCTTCACCACCATCTGGCCCGTGAGCGGCGTCGCTCCCTCCGCCACCACGACGATCGGCGCGTAGTTGATCCGGAAACGGCTCTCCACCCACGCGCACACCTGGTCGACGTCGAACTCCCGCTCAGGGATGAGGATCGCGTTCGCGCCTCCCGCGACGCCCGCGTGCAGGGCGATCCAGCCCGAGTGGCGGCCCATGACCTCGACGACGAGCGTCCGCCGGTGCGACTCCGCGGTCGTGTGCAGCCGGTCGATCGCCTCGGTCGCGATATTGACGGCCGTGTCGAAGCCGAAGGTGTAGTCCGTACCGCCGACGTCGTTGTCGATGGTCTTGGGGACCCCGATCAGCCTGACCCCCTGCTCGGACAGGGCCTTCGCCACACCGAGCGTGTCCTCGCCGCCGATCACGACGAGCGCGTCGATCCCGTGCGCGTTCAGGGTGTCCCGGACACGGTCGAGACCGTCCTCGGCGCGGAGCGGATTGGTACGGGACGAGCCCAGAATCGTGCCGCCGAGCGGCAGGATGCCGCGTACGGCGGCCACGTCCAGCGGCATGGCCAGATCGTTGAGGACACCGCTCCAGCCGTCCCGGAAACCGGTGAACGTCCAGGCGTACTCCTGCGCGCCCTTCCGTACGACGCTGCGGATCACCGCGTTGAGCCCCGGGCAGTCGCCCCCTCCGGTCAGCACTCCGACCCGCATGCGCCTTCTCCCTCGCCCTCACACTCCGACCGGTGCGGAGAACACACGCGGTGCACCAATGGGTCACACTCCCGGTGCCGTCCCTGCGCTCCCGTGACCGGCTCCGGCAGCGCCCCGGGCCACGCGCCGCCTCAGAGCCACGCCGCCTCAGAGCCACGCACCGCCTCCGGGCCACACGCAGCCACGACGTCCGCGGGCCACTTCGAGACGTCCGCGGGCCTCTCCGATCAGGAAACGACACGCCGTTCACCCCCGCCACTCAGGTCCCCCGCGTCCCCGCGCGCGCCGCTTCTCCCGAGCGGGCGGACGCGGGACCCGGCGCGGGCGTGGAAAAGGGCCGTATGGCCGCGCGGCGAGGACATTCAGCCCACAGCCCCCGGGTCTGT
Organism: Streptomyces sp. NPDC002018; assembly: GCF_042890865.1. NCBI lineage: Bacteria > Bacillati > Actinomycetota > Actinomycetes > Kitasatosporales > Streptomycetaceae > Streptomyces > Streptomyces sp. NPDC002018. The sequence continues at coordinate 10,000 of NZ_JBIASO010000014.1, read as the reverse complement.
CCGGGGCTCACGATGGTCACGGCGGAGAACTCGTCGAGTTTCGGAGGCCCGGATCATGAAGACCCCGGATCCACGAGAACCCGGGAGACACCGGCCGGCACCACCGGGTGTCTCCCCGGGAGACGGCCGGCTCCGTCATCCGTCCGACCGGCTGCGTCGCTGGGTCGACCTGCTTCTTCTGGTCGTCATGGTGGTCTGCGTGCCGATCGCCGGAGCCGTCACGGGGACCCTCGCGTACGAGCACGCCCAGCACGCCGCACAGACGAAGAGCTCGGGTGACCGTCAGATCACGGCCCGTCTGACCGCGAACGCGAGCGTTCTTGTGCCGGGGGCCGACACGGGCAGCGCGACGGCCGACGCACCGGTCCGCTGGAACGACAAGGGGAAGACGCACACGGGCAGGGCCATGGTCGCCGTGGGCCAGCACAAGGGAACGTCTGTACGTATCTGGGTGGACCGGGACGGACGGATCACCGTGCCCCCGGCGGACTCCACCGCGAGCCTCACCGCGGGGGTGGCCGTCGGGTTCACCGCGGCGGGCGCGGCGGCGGTCCTCGGGTGCGGCACGCTGGCGGGGTTCCACCGGTCGCTCGACCGCCGGAACCACGCCCGGTGGGAGAGGGAATGGGCGCTGGTCGAGCCGCGGTGGTCGCACTGTGACAGCGGGTGAGACGCCGGCCGCCGCGGGAGACGGGGCAGGCCGCCCGTTCCGCCGGACCCGGGCGCCCGTTTCCCGCGGCCGACCGTACGACGGTGTGCCACGGGGGCGCACCACTGCGGTGCACCACCGCGGTGTGCCACGACGATGTGCCCGACGGTGCGCCCCTGCGGTGCGTCACGGGTTACGCAGAGGAGCCAGTGATGTCATCGAACCGCGCGGAATCCTTCACCCGTCCCGGGCGCACCGGTCCCCGCGCGGAGGTGGCCGAGACGCACACCGCGGTCGTGGTGTTCATCGAGGAGCGCGCCTACAAGATCAAGAAGCCGGTCGACCTCGGATTCCTCGACTTCCGCACGCCGGCCGCCCGTCTGGCGGCGTGCGAACGGGAGGTGCTCCTCAACCGGCGCTTCTCGCCCGATGTGTACGAGGGAGTCGCCGAGCTCCGTCTGCCGTGGGGAGGCCGGCCGGAACCGGTGGTGGTGATGCGCCGTATGCCGTCCGGCCGCCGGCTGGCACACCGCGTGAGCGTCGGGGCTCCGGTCGACGACGAGCTGCGCGCGATCGCCCGGCTGCTGGCGGCCTGCCACGCCAAGTCCCCGCAGAGCCCCGCGATCTCCCGCGAGGGCAGCCGGGACGCGCTGCGGGCGCGCTGGGAAGCGAGCTTCGAGCAGGTCCACGGGCTCGGCGGGCAGGCTCCCGCGCGTGGGACGGCGGAGATCGAGCGCCTGGTGCGACGCTATCTCGACGGCAGGCGGAACCTCTTCGACTCCCGTATCGAGACCGGGCGTGTGGTGGACGGGCACGGCGATCTGCGGGCCGAGGACATCTTCTGTCTCGACGACGGACCTCGTGTCCTGGACTGCCTGGAGTTCGACGACGCCCTGCGCTGTGTCGACGGCCTCGACGACGCCGCGTTCCTCACCATGGATCTGGAGCAGCTCGGGGCGCCGGACGCCGCCGCGTACTTCCTCGCGCGCTACAGCGAGTTCTCCGGCGACCCCGCACCCCCGTCCCTGCGTCACCATTACGTCGCCTACCGGGCTTTCGTCCGGGCCAAGGTGTCGCTCCTCCAGGCCGAGCAGGGCACGGCGGGGGCGCGGTCGGACGCGGAGCGGCTCGCGGACCTCACCCTGCGCCATCTGCGGACCTCGGCGGTACGGCTCGTCCTGGTCGGCGGTCTGCCCGCCAGCGGGAAGTCCACCCTGGCCGGCGCGCTGGCCGACCGGCTGGGGCTCACCCTGCTGAGCAGCGACCGGTTGCGGAAGGAACTGGCCGGTATACCGCCCGAGCGGCCCGCGCCCGCCGAGTACGGGAAAGGCGCGTACACCCCCGCGTGGACCCGGCGTACGTACGAAGAGCTGATCGACCGGGCCTCGGCGCTGATGTCCATGGGGGAGTCCGTGGTGCTCGACGCCACCTGGACGGACCGCGCATGGCGGGACGCCGCGGCGGAGGCGGCCGGTCGCGCCGACGCGGACCTGGTCTCCCTGCGCTGCGAGGTACCACCGGGTGTGGCGGCCCGCCGGCTCGCCACGCGCCCGCCGGGACCTTCCGACGCCGGTCCGGGTGTGGCCGAAACCATGGCGGCGACGGCGGATCCCTGGCCCGAGGCGGTCACGGTGGATACGAGCGGAAGGCTGGACTCCGCGGTGGAGCGGGCCCTAGAGGTGATCCGCCCCGGCGGCGCCGAGCGGACGAGGATCTTCAGGCGTTCCTACATGGAACCCGACTGACCGGAGGCCGGGATAAATGGCTCGCGGTGCTCGGCGGGGTGCGGCTATGGTGGGCCCCGTTCGGAGCGGTGCCGTAACAGGGCTCTGCCGACGCGTTGTTGGACCGTTGAGGAAGCAGGAGGTGAGGACGTTGATGACTGTCATTGCGCTGGGCGCTGCCCAGGTTCAGAGGCTCATCGTTCCCATTCCTGTGGTCTCCGGCCGACCTTCCTTGTTCTTCCACGCCTGATCGGCGCGTGTGCCGGGGCCACCCTTGTGAAGGGTTTCCCCTTGTCTTTCTCTCTTGCCTCTCCTGAGGCTTCGTCCGCTTCGCACCCGCTCGCCCCGTACGGCTGGGACGAGGGCTGGGAGGCGGAGTTCGCTCCGTATGCCCGGCAGGGGCTGGTGCCCGGCCGCGTGGTGCGGGTCGACCGCGGGCAGTGCGATGTCGCCACCGCCGGCGGTGTCGTACGGGCCGACACCGCCTTCGTCACTCCGCACGATCCGCTGCGGGTGATCTGCACGGGTGACTGGGCGGTGCTCGACCCGGCCGGCGGGGATCCCCGTTTCGTACGGGAGTATCTGCCGCGCCGCACCGCCTTCGTACGGTCCACCTCCTCGCTGCGGTCCGAGGGTCAGATCCTGGCCGCGAACCTCGACCACGCGATCATCGCCGTCTCGCTCGCCGTCGAACTCGATCTGGGCCGGATCGAACGCTTTCTGGCCCTCGGCTGGGAGAGCGGGGCGCTGCCGCTCATCGTGCTGACCAAGGCCGATCTCGTGGCTGATCCCGCCGTCCTGGGCCATCTCGTCGACGATGTCCGGACCACCGCGCCCGGTGTCCAGGTGCTTGCCGTCAGCGCGGCGACGGGGGAGGGGGTCGAGGTGCTCTCCGCCGTGCTGTCGGCCGGTACGAGTGTGCTGCTGGGTGTGTCCGGCGCGGGCAAGTCGACCCTCGCCAACGCACTGCTCGGGGACGAGGTGATGGAAGTGCGGGCCATCCGTGAGGTCGACGGAAAGGGACGGCACACCACCACCACCCGCAATCTCCTCGCGATGCCGGGCGGCGGGGTGCTCATCGACACCCCCGGGCTGCGGGGTGTGGGGCTGTGGGACGCGGAGACCGGGGTCGGGCAGGTCTTCTCGGAGATCGAGGAACTGGCGGAGCGCTGCCGGTTCCACGACTGCGCCCATGTGTCCGAGCCGGGGTGTGCCGTGCTCGCCTCGGTGGAGGACGGTTCGCTGTCCGTGCGCCGGCTGGAGAGCTACCGCAAGCTGCTGCGGGAGAACCAGCGCATCGTCGCGAAGACCGATGCCCGGCTGCGCGGTGAGATCCGGCGCGAGTGGAAGCGCAAGGGCGCGGAGGGGCGGGCGGCCATGGAGGCCAAGCGGGGCGGCGCGCCCGGACGTATGCGGTAACCGGGAACGCGGACGCGGGCGCGAACGCCGACGGGCGGGGGCGTGCGCGGCGTGCGCGGGCGGGGGGCGCGGGGCAATGGCTTCCGCGCCCGCCGCCCGGTGCGGCGCGTACGCCGCCTGACCGGGCAGGGCGGGGGCGGGCTCAGCCGCGCAGACCGCGCGTCACCCAGCCCTTCTCGTACGCGTGCCAGCCGAGTTGGAGCCGGGTCGTCACCCCGCTCAGTTCCATCAGCCCCTTCACCCGGCGCTGTACGGTCCGCAGCCCCAGGTCGAGCTGTTTGGCGACGCTCGCGTCGGTCATCCCGGCGAGCAACAGCGACAGGATCTCCAGATCGGTGGAGTCGGGGCCGGGGGCCCCGCCCTCCGTCACCGCGCCGTCGGCACGCAGCCGCAGCGGCAGCGCCTCCCGCCATACCGACTCGAAGAGTCCCCTCAGCGACTCCAGCAGCCCACTGGCATGGACCACCAGGGCGGCGGGCTCCGCGCCACGGCCCGTCAGCGGGACCATCGCCAGACTACGGTCCGCGACCACCAGTTTCGTGGGCACCCGCTCGATCACCCGGACCTGCTCGTCGCGCCCGAGCGCCGCGGAGAGTTCGCTGATCCCGGCGGGCAGCGAGAGCACCTCGCGCTCGATCACCACCCGGTACGCGACCCCCCGGGTCGCCGCGCGCTCCTCGGCCTCGTTGTCGATGCCGTTCACGGCCACGGGCTTTCCGGTGACCAGGGCACAGACCTCTTCGGTGGCCCCGAGCTGGAGCTGGAGGAAACGGTGAGCCACCGCGCTCGCGCCCGTCACGACCTCGACCAGATCGTGCACGGCCGGTTCGGCGGCCTCCGCGCGGTACTCCTCGGCGAGCAGCACGGCGGCCAGTTCGGCCTGTTCCAGCTCATGGCGGTGCTGGGTGAGCAGCGCGCCCAGCGCGACGGCGGGCGGCGCCGCGACCCACCGCCCGGTACGGGACGAGGACTGCGCGGCCAGACCCTGCCGCTCCAGCCGGCGCAGGGCCTGTTCGGTGTCCGGTTCGGGAAGCGCCAGCCGATGGGCCAGATCCGCGACCTCCGCCGCTCCGATCGCCACCAGCGCGCGGTACGCGGACTCCTGCCGCTCGTCGAGACCTATCGCTCCCAGCACCCCTGCACCCCTCCCAGGACACCCGTTTCCCGCCGCGGGCCGTGGCGGATACCGGCCACGGCGTAAACCCGCCGTGCCACATCATCGCTGTTCGGGGCGGCATTCTGCCAAGGTGGCGCCATCACAGCAGTAACAGATCCCGGCCATATGCCCCTTGGGTACCGTTGGCCCGGATTGTGCGGGAGGGCGATGTGCGCGGCCCTGGTGGCGCCGCATCGGCCCGCGCTGGACCTGTGACGTTCGCCGGGCGTCCTTCCCGTGGGGGGTGGGGTCGCCCGGCGGACCTGAATATTTCCGGAGGTCCCGTTTTCGTGCCCCCGGCGCGGTCGACAATAGGGTCATGAGTCAGCAGGGGCAGAGGCCAGCCGCCGACGACTGGTGGAACCGGTTGTACGACGAGTCCGCACCCGACACCGGCCCCGCCGCCGCTTCGGGTGACACACTCGACGACCGCTTCGACTCGGCGGCGGACACGGTGGGTACGGACGCGGGGGACGCGCCCGGCGCACCGGGGGACGCGCCCGGCGCACCGGAGGAGGCGCCCGGCTCCCACGGGGTCGAGGCGCGACCGCCACGGGCCTGGTGGGAGGAGCCGCGACGGCGGCAGCCGGCCCAGCGGGAGCAGGAGTCACCGCACCGGTCACAGCGGAACGAGGAACCCCAGCGTCCCGAGGGTCGGCAGTCCGAGCCCCAGCGGCAGCCGTCCGAGCCTCAGCGGCCCGAACGGCGGCTGCCCGAGCCCCGGCAGCCCGAGTCCCGGCGGCAGCGGCCCGAGCCTCAGCGGACCGAGCCCCAGCGGCCCGAGCGCCGGCAGCCCCAGTCGCCACCCGGCCCGCCGCCTCCGCCGTACACCCCGAGCGACGCGAGACCTCTGCCGGGCACCGTGGATTCCCCCGGTCCGCCGGAGCGTCCGGACGTCCCCGATCCGCGCCGGCCGGAGCCCGGCAACGGATCCGCCGACAGCGACACCGTATGGCTGCCCCGGCAGCAGGGCCCCCTCGGGAGTCCCGCCGCCGGAAGTGCCTGGGGTACGCCCCAGCCGCGCCCGGAGCCCGAGCCGCCGTCCGCCCCGCACACACCGCCGTCCGCCCCGCCGCCCCCGCCCGCGTCGGCGGCCTCCCCGGCCCCTTCGCCCGCCCCGGCCCCTTCACCCGCCCTCGCGCCCCCGCTCTCCGGCTCCCGGCCCGCCGTCACCCATCTCGGCGACCGGCCACCCACCTACGACCCCGAGCCCGCCGTACTGCCCGCCGCCGACCCCGAGCGGCTGGACGAACTCGTCGCCGACACCGTCCTCGACGGCGCGTCCTACGGTTCGTACTCCCTGCGGGCCGCCTCCGTACGGGGCGACTCCGCGCGCTACCGGGGCGAGCCCCGGCGGGACGCGCTGCTCACCGCCCGCTTCGGGACCGGCGCCGGGGCGCTCGTCCTCGTCGCGGTCGCCAGCGGTTCCCGGGCGGCCGAGGGCACCCATCGCGCCGCGACGGAGGTGTGCCACTGGATCGGCGGCGCCGTCGGACGCAGTCACGGCCGGCTCTCCGAGGACATAAGGGCGGGGCGCAGGGGCGATCTCAAGTCCGGGCTGCACCGGCTCACCGACCGGGGTTTCGGCAAGCTCCGGGCCCGCGCCGCCGAACTGGGCCTGTCACCCGGGGAGTACACCGCGAGCCTGCGCTGTCTGCTGCTCTCCGCCGATCCGGAGTGCCGGACGCGGGTGTTCTTCGGGGTCGGCGGCGGTGGCCTCTTCCGTCTGCGGGACGGCGCGTGGCAGGACCTGGAACCGGTGATCCCCGAACCGGCCGCCGTCACGGGCGACCCGGTCCTCGGCTTCGGCTCCCCGCCCGCCGAGACCCGGGAGGGCGACCGGCTCACCATGGATCTGGAGATCACCAAGCCCCCGTCCCCGTATGGAGAGGGGCCGCTTCCGCCACCGTCCGAGCCCTTCCGGTTCCGGGCGTCGCTCGCCAGACCGGGAGACACGCTCCTGCTGTGCGGCGCCGGCCTCGCGGACCCGCTGCGCGGCGAGCCCGCCCTCGCCGAGGAACTGGCCGCCCGCTGGGCCCCGGCCGGCGCGCCGGCTCTGACGGAGTACCTCGCGGACATCCAGCTCAGGGTCAAGGGATACGCCGACGACCGCACCGCCGTCGGCGTCTGGGAGGAGTAGCCGCCGTGGCGTAACCGCGCAGGCGCGCCCGCCCCGGGCATGGGTTGATGGACACGTGCGTCGACAGGCTCGTGGTCCGGCGGACACCCGACACCGGCGGAGAAGGGCGCGCTTCCATGGCCAGGCAGAACGTGGCGGAGCAGTTTGTCGACATCCTCGTCAGGGCGGGCGTCCAGCGGCTGTACGGAGTCGTCGGCGACAGCCTCAACCCGGTCGTGGACGCCATCCGCCGTACCCGCGCGATCGACTGGATCCAGGTCAGACACGAGGAGACCGCCGCCTTCGCCGCCGGCGCCGAGGCCCAGATCACCGGCAGACTCGCCGCCTGCGCCGGCTCCTGCGGGCCCGGCAATCTGCACCTCATCAACGGCCTTTACGACGCGCACCGCTCCATGGCCCCCGTACTCGCCCTCGCCTCCCACATCCCGTCCGGCGAGATCGGGCTCGGCTACTTCCAGGAGACCCATCCCGAGCAGCTCTTCCGCGAGTGCAGCCACTACTGCGAGATGATCTCCAACCCGAAGCAGATGCCCCGGCTGCTCCAGACGGCGATCCAGCACGCGGTCGGGCGGAGCGGTGTCAGTGTGGTCACCCTGCCCGGCGACATCGCCTCCGCGCCGGCCCCCGAACGGGCGGTGGAACACGCGCTGGTGACCTCCCGGCCCTCCGTACGGCCCGGTGACGCGGAGATCGAGAAGCTCGCCCGGATGATCGACGAGGCGGAGCGGGTGACGCTCTTCTGCGGCAGCGGTACGGCCGGCGCGCACGCCGAGGTGATGGAGTTCGCGGAGCGGGTCAAGTCCCCGATCGGGCACGCGCTGCGCGGCAAGGAGTGGATCCAGTACGACAACAAGTACGACGTCGGCATGAGCGGCCTGCTCGGCTACGGGGCCGCCTACGAGGCCACGCACGAGTGCGATCTGCTGATCCTCCTCGGCACGGACTTCCCGTACAACGCCTTCCTGCCCGACGATGTCAAGATCGCCCAGGTCGACGTACGGCCCGAGAACCTCGGCCGGCGCTCCAAGCTGGACCTCGCGGTCTGGGGCGATGTCCGGGAGACCCTGCTCTGTCTCACCCCGCGCGTACGGGCCAAGACGGACCGCCGCTTCCTCGACAGGATGCTGAAGAAGCACGCCGACGCGCTGGAGGGCGTGGTCAAGGCGTACACCCGCAAGGTGGACAAGCACCTTCCGATCCACCCCGAGTATGTCGCCGCCGTCCTGGACGAACTCGCCGACGACGACGCCGTGTTCACCGTCGACACCGGTATGTGCAATGTCTGGGCGGCCCGTTACCTCACACCGAACGGGCGCCGTCGTGTGATCGGCTCCTTCAGCCACGGCTCGATGGCCAACGCGCTGCCGCAGGCCATCGGCGCGCAGTTCGTCGACCGGAACCGCCAGGTCGTCTCCATGTCCGGCGACGGCGGATTCTCCATGCTGATGGGGGACTTCCTCACCCTCGTCCAGCACGATCTGCCGGTGAAGGTCGTCCTCTTCAACAACTCCGCGCTCGGCATGGTGGAGCTGGAGATGATGGTGGCCGGGCTGCCGTCGTACGGCACGACCAACCACAACCCCGACTTCTCGGCCATCGCCCGCGCGGCGGGCGTCCACGGCGTACGGGTGGAGAAGCCCCGACAGCTCGCGGGTGCGCTCAAGGACGCGTTCAGTCACAAGGGCCCCGCGCTGGTCGATGTGGTCACCGACCCGAACGCGCTCTCCATCCCCCCGAAGATCAGGGCGGACATGGTGACCGGGTTCGCGCTCTCGGCGAGCAAGATCGTGCTGGACGGGGGAGTGGGCCGGATGGTCCAGATGGCCCGCTCGAACCTACGGAACATGCCACGCCCGTAGCCTGGGCCGGCCTTGGACGGCGGGCTCCGGACAGCGCGTAGCGGCGGGCCGTCGGGCCGGCGGACCACCACGCGTCGTCGTTCATCGAGGCGCTTGAGGCCGCTGTGGGCACGTGCGGCGAGGCGGCCGGGATCGGTTCGGCGCCACGCTTCCGAGACGGGTTGTACGCGTGTCCGCGGTGCGGCACACCGGCCTGTTGTCCTGCCGTCACCTGTCTGTTTCCGCAGGTACCAGCGCTGTTCGCGCACGCTCTCGGGTCGCCCTGAAGTGGGTCCTGGGGCCCTGTGCACTGGGTCCGGGCCCATCTTTAGATGGCTGCCGGTCGGGGGTTGTGACGGGTGGGCGAGGAGAACTGATGACGGGCGCCGACAGGTTCCCTGTGTGGCATGGGCATGCCCGAAAATGGAGTGGCCGGCTACGGAGTGATCGAGGGCAGAGCGGGGCCGAGTACGCCGCGATGGTCGGGGTGGTGTCCCTGGTCGTGGCCGCGATCGTCGGCCTGAGTGTGCCGACGGACGAGGCGACCGGGCTGAAGAGCGCCGTGTGCCGAATACTTCACCCGCTGAGCGGGGCCGAAGCGTGCTCCTCGGGTGACTACGCCGGGGACGGGGACGGGGACGGGGACGACGGTGACGGAGGTGACGGAGGTGACGGCGGAGGTGACGGCGGAGGCGGTGGTCCCGGCGATCCGTTCGTTCCCAACGGCGATCCGTTCGAGCCCGCGAGGTGTCTGCTGTCCCAGGACCAGACCAAGGACACCGTCGTCATCCAGGTGGTCTTCGTCAAGATCAGTGCCTCGGAGACGGTCAAGCTCCAGCAGTGGTCGGACGGTACGGTCACCCTGGAGCGGGTGAGTGAGACCGGGGGCGGGGTCACGGCGAGCATCTCCGCGGGGATTCCGGGTCTGAAGGACTGGGGCGGCAGTGCCAAGCTGAGCGGCACCTATCTGGCGGGCAGTGGCAGCGGCGGGCAGTGGCTGTTCAACGGGAACAAGAGCGGCGATCCCCAGGCGGACCTGGAGGCCAACCTCGCGGACGCGCAGAAGTTCGCCGC